>CAZDMM010000234.1:2049-9861 GCA_964505845.1 uncultured Caldilineaceae bacterium | reverse complement strand
TCATCATCCAAGATGCCGACCTGGAATACGAGCCTAACGAATACCTTAAATTACTCAAACCGATTCTGGATGGCAAAGCCGACGTTGTTTTTGGCTCCAGGTTTGTGGGCGGCGAGTCTCACCGGGTGCTCTATTTTTGGCATTCGATGGGGAACCGGTTCTTAACGCTGCTGTCTAACATGTTCACCGACCTTAATTTAACCGATATGGAGGTCTGCTACAAGGTTTTTAAACGCCACTTTCTGGAGCAGATTACCCTAAAAGAAAAACGTTTTGGCTTTGAGCCGGAGTTTACCGCCAAAATAGCCCGCCTACCGTCGTGCGTGGTGTACGAGGTGGGCATATCTTATTACGGGCGCACCTATGCCGAAGGCAAAAAAATCAGTTGGAAAGATGGGGTTAGAGCGATTTATGTTATCCTTAAATATGGCTTACTCCGGGCCAATCATTAACCCGACTAAACTCCTATTTTCACTGTTGCTCTTTACGTAAGTTTATGGTAAGATAGTGCTAAGTTTCACGTATTTTCTATCCTTTGTCTACCTTTTCTAAAATCCATAATTTATAAATTTTGCATAGGGGTGGTGTAAGTTATGGCCGGAGTTGAAGTTCCTGATATTGTCATTGGCCGATTGCCGATATACCTGCGGGCGCTCAATCTCTTATTTGAGGAAGGTCAGGAATTCACATCGTCTCAAGAACTGGGGCAAAAACTGGGGATTGGCTCGGCCCAAATTCGGAAAGACCTCTCTCATTTTGGTGAATTTGGCAAACAGGGCACCGGCTACGAGATCAACTATCTGCGCGAGCAAATCTGCAAAATTTTGCATGTAGACCGCGATTGGTCTGTGGCGCTGGTTGGCTTTGGCGACCTGGGCCAGGCAATTGCTCACTACGGCGGTTTTGCCAGCAAGGGTTTTCATATTGATGCAGTGTTTGATAAAGACCCTGAAAAGGTGGGCCGGGAAGTTAACGGCAAAAAGGTTCAAGATATCAGAGATTTAATTGAGATTGTCAATCAGTTAAAAATCAAAATGGCAATTATCGCGGTGCCGGCCTTTGCGGCTCAAGAAGTCAGCAACAAATTGATTGAAGCGGGCGTCCGGGCTATCCTCAACTATGCCCCCATCACCCTCACCGTGCCCGACGGCATCCAGGTGCAATATATTGACCCGGTGGTTCACCTGCAGCGGATGACCTATTACCTGATGTGAACTTAAAATCAAAAAGGCCGCGTGTGATACGCGGCCTTTTTTGTTAAAGGCTGTCTAAAAATTAGCCAAATTCAGATTTAACCGGGGTAGAATCCACGAAGGGCAGTGCATAGCCTCCCCTTGTGGGACGAAGAAACACAAAATTTTCAGCTTTTTTCTTAGTCACCGGCTGGCTTAGTAAGCGTAATACGGCGACGAGGCGCGCTCCAGGGCTTCCCGGATTTCCAGCCCCAGGCCGGCTCCCAGGGCCACACAAGCAATCGGATTATCGGCCACATAACAGGGCACGCCGATTTGGCGGGTCAGCAACTGGTCAATATTCCGTAACAGAGCCGTCCCCCCGGTCATAATTACCCCCCGGTCAATAATATCAGATGCCAATTCTGGGGGAGTTCTTTCCAGCACACTTTTGACCACGCCGGTGATTGAAGCCAGCGGTTCGCTGATGGCCTCGGTAACTTCATTAGAGGTTATTTTGATGGTGCGGGGCAGGCCGGCCACCTGGTCCCGGCCTTTTACTTCCATCTCTAAAGGCTCTTCCAGGGGCATGGCGCTGCCGATGGTGATTTTGATCTCTTCAGCGGTTTGCTCACCAATCACCAGGTTATATTTGCGGCGCACGTAGTTGATAATTGCCTCGTCCAATTTCATGCCCGCCACGCGAATAGAATTGCTGGTGACGATGCCGTTCATAGCAATCACGGCTGCTTCGCTGGTGCCGCCGCCGATGTCTACCACCATGTTGCCGGTGGGGGTGTCAATAGGCAAGCCGGCCCCAATGGCCGCCGCCAGCGGTTCTGGGATGGTATAGGCTTGACGGCGAGCCGCTTTGCGAGCCGCATCCTCCACGGCCCGGCGTTCTACACTGGTGATGCCAACGGGGGTGCTTATCATGACTTCGGGGGGGAAAAGGCGAAAACGGCCCACCAGCCGTTCAATGTAAAAGTCAAGCATTTTTTCGGTAATGTAGTAATCGGCAATAACGCCGTTGCGCAGCGGGCGGGTAATTTCGATGGCTTCAGGCACGCGGCCCTGCATGGCGCGCGCTTCCTGGCCAATGGCCACAATCCGGTCATCCCGCTGTGAAATAGCCACAATTGAAGGCTCTTGCAGCACAATGCCGCGACCCTTCATATAAATTAAGATACTGTAAGTGCCTAAATCAACACCTATTCTTCGTTCAAACATGCTAACTCCAACCGGCCTATCACAGGCACAATCGGCCTATTGTAGCGTAATTTCCCCATTGAGCAAAACCGGGTGCGCTTAACCAACACGCTAGAAAAAGGCCAGGAGCGACACAGCAACTCCTGGCCTTCTATTTGACCTTGTAGGGTTAACCCCAACCTATTATGAAGACATGCCGCTGCCGGGGCCGCCGCTTGACCGTCCACTCCGGCGGCGACGTTCCGCTACTTTGATGCGGAGGATAGAACGCCGCAGCGCGACTTCGGCGCGAGCAAAATCTGCCTCCTCTTTGGAGCGGACCAAAAATTCTTCGGCCCGGCGGCGAGCCGCCTCAGCCCGCGCCACATCAATTTCCTCTGCCCGTTCAGCCGCATCGGCCAAAACCACCACGTGATCCGGCTGCACTTCCATAAAACCGCCCCCGATGGCAAAGAACTGGTCTTCCTGGCCGTCCTTTTTTACCTGGAGTTCACCAAAGGTCAGCCCGGTGATGAGCGGGGCGTGGCGCGGCAGAATACCCAGCATACCCTCGGTGCCTGGGGCAATCACCATATTGACGTGGTCATCAAACATTTTACGTTCGATGGTGATAATTTCTAAATGAAGCGTTGCCATTGGTTTTCCTCAAGCAGCTTAATTCTGCGCACTCCTGGCCCGTTCAAGCACTTCGTCAATGTTGCCGGCCATATAAAAGTACGGTTCGGGGATGTCATCACATTCACCGTTCAAAATCTTCTTAAAGCCGGCCACCGTTTCTTGAATTGGCACATAACGACCAGGCCGGCCGGTAAACTGCTCGGCCACACTAAAGGGCTGGGAGAAGAAGCGCTGCATTTTACGGGCGCGGGCTACCACCAATTTATCATCTTCCGACAACTCATCAATACCCAGGATGGCGATGATGTCTTGCAGGTCTTTGTAGCGTTGCAACACCCGCTGCACCCCACGCGCCACCGTATAGTGCTCTTCACCTACGATATTCGGGTCAAGGATGCGGCTGGTGGAGGCCAGCGGGTCTACCGCCGGGTAAATTCCCAAAGCGGCAATCGAGCGTTCCAGTGAGATGGTGGCATCCAGGTGGGCAAACACCGTTACCGGGGCCGGGTCGGTGTAGTCGTCGGCGGGCACGTAAACGGCCTGCATACTGGTGATAGAGCCGCGCCGGGTAGAGGTAATGCGCTCTTGCAGTTCGCCCATCTCGGTGGCCAGGGTAGGCTGATACCCCACCGCGCTGGGCATGCGGCCCAGCAGCGCCGACACTTCGGAGCCACTCATCACAAAGCGGAAGATGTTGTCAATGAACAACAGCACATCCCGGCCTTCATCGCGGAAATATTCGGCCATGGTCAAACCGGTCAAAGCCACCCGCAAACGCACCCCGGACGGCTCATTCATCTGGCCAAAGACCATGCACAGCTTGTCAAGCACGCCGGCTTCGTGCATTTCTTTGTAAAGTTGGGTTCCCTCGCGGGTACGCTCTCCCACGCCAGCAAAAACGGAGTAACCGCCGTGTTCGCGGGCCAGCGAGGCGATCAGTTCCAAAATGACAACAGTTTTGCCGACGCCTGCGCCGCCAAACACGCCTGTTTTACCGCCCTTGGTAAAGGGGGCGATCAGGTCAATCACTTTTACGCCGGTTTCAAAGATTTCGGCCCTGGTAACCTGGTCTTTAAATTCAGGGGCAGAGCGATGAATTGGATAGTATTGGTCTGCAGTAACCGGCCCCATTTTATCAACCGGCCGGCCTAACACATTAAAAATACGTCCGAGCGTGGTTGGGCCAACCGGCACCGAGATAGGTGCGCCGGTGTTAACCGCCGGCATGCCCCGCCGCAGGCCATCCGTAGCGTCCATGGCTACCGTCCGTACCACGTCGTTGCCCAGGTGTTGTTGGACTTCCAAAACCAGCGAATCCTGGCCTTCGCGTTCAATTTCAACAGCATCAAAGATTTCGGGCAGTTGCTCCGGGGGAAATTCTACGTCTACCACTGCTCCCAGCACCTGCACTACCCGGCCTGTAGCTCCTTTTGCCATTCAATCCTCCTAACATTCACAAGGGATTGGTTAATTACCAATTACTAATTTAGTCTCGTTCCCAAACTGAGTTTGGGAACGAAGTTGGAGATCAACGTTTTATTTTTGCAGCGACTGCGCCAAAGCTTCCGCACCGCCGGCGATGTCGAGCATCTCTTTGGTAATGCTATCCTGGCGGGCTTTGTTATAAGTCAAGGTCAGGTCGCCAATCAATTCGTTGGCGTTATCGGTGGCGTTGCGCATGGCCACCATGCGGGCCGAATGTTCACTGGCCATTGCTTCCAGCAGGGCTTGATAAATCTGCAGTTCGGTAAAGCGCGGCAAAATGGCATCCAGCAGCACCGCCGGATTCGGCTCATAGATGTAATCGCTGGGCGCCGCACCAGAACTGATCGAAAGGTACTCGCTCATCACTTTACTTTCCACACTGCCTGGTCTGATTGGCAGCAGCAGGCGAATGGTCGGCTCCTGGGTGAGGGTATTGATAAAGTCGGTATAAGCCAGGTAGACTTCATCAAAGTCGCCGGCCAAAAAACCATCAAGCGCAATCCGGGCAATGGGGGCAATATCTAACGACGAAGGCCGGGGCGGCAAATCGCTAAATTCCGCGATAACCGTCCGCCGGAAGCGGGTCATAAAATCACGGCCTTTACGCCCAACCGTAATGAGCCGGGCATCCTGGCGGTTCTGCTCTTGCATGAACCGGGTCACCAGCCGGATCACATTGCTGTTGTAGGCCCCGGCCAAACCTTTATCCGCCGTGATCATGATGATGGCCACTTGCTTCACCTGCTGCCGCTGCATCAACAGCGGGTGCAGCAGTTCCATATTGCCCCGTTGGTTAGCCAGGTTGGTCAAAATTTCCCAGGCTTTGGCCGCATAAGGCCGAGAGGCCAGGGCCTGCTCTTGAGCGCGGCGCATCTTTGAGGCGGCCACCATCTGCATGGCCCGCGTTACCTGGGCAATATTTTTGACACTTCTAATCCGTTGTCTAATTTCTCGAATTGAAGCCACGAGTTACCCCAATTCCTCTATAGTTATGGATGCATATCTGGAGCACAAAAACTTTGCTTTTGCACGTCAAAACTGCGCTTTGACATTTCAATTTTGGCTTAATCAGATGGAATTTCGTATCCTTGGGCTTGATTGTACTCTGCCAGGGCCTGCTTCAGCGCCGACTCTACCTCTTTGCTGATAGCCTTCTGGCTGATAATCGCCTGGCCAATTTCTGGATGGCTGGTTTTCATGAATTGGAGCAGGTTGCCGGCATAAGTTTGAATCTGGTCAACCGGCACCGCTCGGCCATAACCTTTGGTCAGAGCAAAGATAGAGATGACCTGATCTTCCAGCGACATAGGTTGGTACTGCGGCTGTTTGAGCAGTTCGGTCAAGCGCAGGCCGCGTTCCAGTTGCTCACGAGTGGCCTTGTCCAGGTCTGAGCCAAATTGGGCAAAAGCCGCCAGGGCGCGGAATTGAGCTAATTCCAGGCGCAACTGGCCGGCCACCTGTTTCATGGCCTTGGTTTGGGCATCACCGCCCACCCGTGAAACCGAGATACCGACGTTGAGCGCGGGGCGCTGGCCGGCATAGAAGAGGTCGCTTTCCAGGTAAATCTGCCCGTCGGTAATCGAGATCACGTTGGTAGGCACATAGGCGCTGACATCGCCGGCCAGGGTTTCGATGATGGGCAAAGCTGTCAATGAACCGCCGCCGTTTTCGGCCGACATGCGGGCGGCGCGTTCTAGCAAGCGGGAGTGCAAATAGAACAGGTCGCCCGGATAAGCTTCGCGTCCCGGTGGGCGGCGCAGCAGCAGCGAAATCTGGCGATAGGCCCAGGCGTGCTTGCTCAGGTCGTCGTACACCACCAGGGCATCTCGACCCTTTTCCATAAAATACTCACCCATGGCGCAGCCGGCGTAGGGCGCAATATACTGCATGGGGGCCGGGTCGGAGGCGCTGGCCACCACCACAATGGTGTGTTCCATAGCGCCGTACTGCTCTAACGTAGCCACCACCTGGGCTACCTGGCCCTGGCGCTGCCCAATAGCCACGTAGATACAGATCAGGTCTTTGCCTTTTTGGTTGATAATCGTATCAATGGCAATGGCGGTTTTGCCGGTTTGACGGTCGCCAATAATCAATTCCCGTTGACCGCGCCCAATGGGGATCATTGAGTCAATAGCTTTAATACCGGTTTGCACCGGGGTATCCACGTTAGCCCGCTCAACCACACCGGGCGCAATCTTTTCGATGGGGAAGAAACCATCATTTTGAATCGGCCCTTTGCCATCAATAGGTTCGCCCACCGCGTTTACCACGCGGCCAATCATGGCCTCGCCTACCGGCACCGAAGCGATCCGGCCGGTGCTTTTGACAATATCGCCCTCTTCGATGTGCTCATAATCGCCCATGATCACCGCGCCAACCTGGTCTCGTTCCAGGTTGAGAGCGATACCCAAAACGCCACCGGGGAATTCTAACAGTTCCGTGGCCATTACGTTGGCCAGGCCACTAATACGGGCAATACCATCGCCTACACTGATAACCGACCCCACATCCACCACCTCAACGGGTGCTTCAAAGGACTCGATCTGCTGGCGTAATTGAGCCGTAATATCGTCTAATTTAAAAACCATCTAGCCTCCAAGTTGGGTTGAACATTAAAACGTTCAACGTTTAACGTTTAACTCTTTACGCCCAGCGCATTGCTTAAGGCGGCCAGGCGGGTGGCCACGCTCCCATCAATGACCTTGTCGCCCACCTGCACAATAGCCCCGCCGCCGATGGCCGGGTCAACCCCAAAGTCGAACTCCAAATTTTCGCCATACTTGGCGCGTAATTTTTGGCGGAACTGCTCCATTTCACTCTCTGACAAAGCCACTGCGGTGGTTACTTTGGCTACCTGAACCTGGGGGCCGCCTCGCATCATGCGCTGCAACTCTGCAATAACATCACCCAGCGCTGCCAGGTCATTTTCTTTAAGCATGGTGTACAAAAAATTGCGCACCTGTTGGCTGGCGCTGCCGGGGATAATGGCGTCAAGCTCTTTTTGCCGCTCGCTAAAAGAGCGGCCAGAATCTTGCAGTTGTTTAGCCAGCGCACTATTTCCAGAGAGTGACCCTTGAACGATGTTCAAAGGATTCAACCATTGCTCTAAAGCCAGGCTGAAAATGGCTGTGGCATATTTCCGCGAAAGCGTTTGTGCTTTCACTGTAACTCTCCTATAGATTAGTCAGGAATTGATCAATCAACTGGCGCTGGGCTTTATCATCAATGGCGCCGCTAACCACTTTGCGGGTCATTTGCATGGCTAACTCAGCCGCTTGTTTTTTCAAGTCAGCCGCAACTTGTTGCTTTTCTTGTTCAGCTTCAGCCC
>CAZDMM010000234.1:0-2039 GCA_964505845.1 uncultured Caldilineaceae bacterium | reverse complement strand
CCTGGCGAGCGCCTTGATCTCTTCGGCCTCTTTCTGAGCCGCTACCAAAATCTCCTGGCGCATCTTCTCGGTGGCTTCGGCGGCTTTGCGCGCTTCAGCCTGAGAGGCTTCGCGGGCTTTGGCCAGTTCCTTTTCAAATTCGGCGCGCTGGCGGGCTGCTTCTTGGGCTGCTTTATCTGCCGCTGTCAAACCTTCGGCAATCCGCTGCTGGCGCTGCGCCAGCATCTCGCTGACCGGTTTGTACAGGAACATGCGCAGCAGCACCACTAAAAGACCAAAGTTAATAATATAGGCTACCAGCCCAAATGGGGAAATTCCTAGTGCTTCCACACGTCTATACCTCCTAGAGACAAACTAAATTCGATGTTTGTGGGTATTAGGCAGGAGATAATTTGTCTCACAACTCAAACCACAAACAGGAGGATAAGCGAAACCACCAGCGCGTAAATGGCGATAGCTTCGGTAAACGCAATCCCGATGAACATGTTGGTTTGGATTTGCCCGGCGGCCTCAGGGTTGCGGCCAATCGAAGAGAGCGCCCCCAAAACCAAAAGACCTACCCCAATCCCAGGCCCAATTGCGCCCAGACCTATGGCCAGACCCGCGGCTAACAGTTTGAAGGTTTGAGCATCCATAATTCTTTAAACTTGCCTCCTTGGCTTAATTTTTTTGATTTTATATTAATGATGTTCGCTATGTTCCCCGTGACTCTGGGTTGCCATAGAGAAAAATACCAGTGAAAGGATGAAGAAGACAAACGCCTGAATGAAGCCGACAAATATTTCCAGGCCAAAGAAGATGATCACCAGCAGCAGCGATACCAGGGACGACATGATGATCATGATGACTTCGCCGGCAAAGATGTTACCAAACAACCGGAAGGCAAAAGAGAGGATTTTAGCAATCTCGCTGATCAGTTCGATAATGCCCATGAAGAAATCAATCAATCCCATGCCAAAGCCTTTTTTGGCAAAAGAACCAAATTGGAAAAATTTGCCAAAGTAACCCAGCCCTAATTCCCACACGCCAAACACCTGGGTCAGAATGACTGAAATTAAAGCCAGGGCAAAAGTCAGGTTCAGGTCGCTGCTGGGGGCGCGAAAGAGGGGCACGATAACGGCCTGCTTCTCGCCGCCATGTTCAGCTTCAGCGGTATGCTCCTCCTCTTTGGCTCCTGGGTGGTGCATGGGCGTCATCGTCTCCGGGCTGCCAGCAATAAAGACGACTTTCTCTACCGGAATACCGCCATGATCGGTTGAATGAACGATGCCAAAGCTGCCCAACAGCGGGGTCAACAGTCCAAACCAATTGGCAAAGAGTAGATAGATAAAGATGGTGGCTAAAATGGGGAAAAAAGTAGGGGCCCATTTTTTGGGAGCAATATCATTGACAAAGCGCATCAAGGCTTCTATCAAAAGTTCCACCACATTTTGCACCCCACCGGGTACCAATTTTAAATTGCTGCCAATCACGGCCGCACCAATGACGATGATGAGCGAAAGAATGAAGGAGGTTAGCAAAGAATTACTGATGGGGCCTAACCCAATAGGCTCGGCCGCCACCGCAATGGCAGCGCGAGGTACCGGCAATAAAATATTGCCCACAATGATAACCACCAAAACAATAACCAAACCACCGATGATTTTGGCCATACGTTCTTTTACCTCTGCGTCAAGCGTTTAGATAAAGCCGGCCTACCCGATAACAGACCGTTGGGGTAATTTAAGTAGAGGATTATTTTTTACTATTGCTGTGACTCTTTGGCGATGTGGTAGATGATATAGGTAGCAAATATTATCCCGACAACCATCAAAACCAGCATCAACCACGGTGTGGTGCCCAGTTTTCTATCTAACCAAATGCCGCCAAACAGAGAGCCAAAAACTGAGCACAACAAAATGCCGCTAATTTGGATGGCCAGGTGATAACCCGCCAGAGCTTCCCGGTACTTCTTCATGTGGCAAACCCGGTAGCCACCAAAACGGCGGCGATTATACCACGCCGCTAAAATTTCGCCAAATTGCTTGTGTAGGATTTCT
>CAZDMM010000233.1:0-9873 GCA_964505845.1 uncultured Caldilineaceae bacterium | reverse complement strand
GGTGATGAGCGCCACCGGGCCGTATGAGTTCCCGCACGTTAAGCTGGACGCCTACGCCGTTTACACCAACAATGTGGTCAGCGGTGCCTTCCGGGGCTTTGGCGGGCCGCAGGGCCACTTTGCCGCCGAAATGCAGATGAATAAGCTGGCCAACAAGTTGGGCCTTGACCCGGTGGAAATCCGGCTGAAAAATATTTTGGATGAACACAAGTTGCTCTCGGTCGGCACAACCATCCCCGGCGGGGTCAGCCTGGAGCAGGTCATCCGGGCTACCGCCGAGGCTGGTAATTGGCATGCCGACCGCCGACGGCCGACGGCAGACCGCCAGAGGCAAGAGGAAGAGGTTACGCGGTCGGCGGTCGGCGGTCAGCGGTCGCCTTTGGCTGGTCGGCGGTCACCTTTGGTGCGCGGGCGAGGTTTTGCTGCTGCCATCAAAAATATCGGCTTTAGCTTTGGCTACCAGGAAAACAGTTGGGCTGAGGTGGAACTACACGGCGCGGCGGAGGTGGCGCGGGCGATTCTGCGCATCGCCGGGGCCGACGTGGGCCAGGGGCATCACACCGCTATGGCCCAGATTGCCGCCGAAACCCTGGGATTGGCCCTGGAGCAGGTCACACTGGAAGTGTCCGACACCGCCTTTACCAAAAGCTCCGGCAGCGCCAGCGCCTCGCGGCTAACCTTTATGGCCGGTAATGCCGTCAAAGCTGCCGCCGAATTAGCCTTGAAAAAATGGCAGGAAGAGGAGCGCCCGGCCAGCGCCGAGGCCACCTGGCTGGCCCCCAAAACCACCATGTTTGACCACGACACCGGCTACTGCATGCCTAACTTTGCCTATGGCTACGTGGCCCAAATGGTGGAGGTGACGGTCAACACCGAGACCGGCTTTATCACCGTCAACCGGGTGGTATGCGCCGACGACGTGGGCAAAGCCATCAATCCGCAGCAGGTGGTGGGGCAGATTGAAGGGGCGGTGGTGCAGGCGCACGGCTACACCCTCATGGAGGATTTTCGGGTAGAAAAGGGCCGGGTGCTGACCCCCTACCTGAGCACCTATCTCATCCCCGGCGTGTATGATATTCCAGAGCAGGTGGAGTCCATTATGGTGGAGGATCCGCATCCGCACGGCCCCTTTGGGGCGCGCGGCATGGCCGAGATGCCTTTCATTCCCTACGCCCCGGCTGTGGCGGCCGCTGTGTTTGACGCCACCGGGGTTTGGTTTGACCAATTCCCTTTGACCCCGGAGCGGGTATTAGAAGGGTTGGGGAAGTTGGAACAGGGTAATTAGTAAATGGTAATTGGTGATTGGCTTGTGCCCAAACTCCAGTTTGGGCACAAGCATTTCTAATTACCAATAACCAATAACCAATCAACAAAGGAGTTGTTCCATGAGCCAAGACAGAGTTGCCTTATATTTGCAGGATGCCCACGAGCTGCGCGAGGGTATGAAAATTGTGCAATATGCCGAAAAACACGGTTTTGAGGCGGTGTGGCAGGCCGAAAGCCGGCTGGTGCGCGACGCTATCGTGCCGATGGCTGCCTTTGCCGCCGTAACGGAGCGGATTAAAGTCGGCTCCGGGGTGATTAATAACTGGACGCGCAACATTGGCCTGCTGGCCGCCACTTTTCTGACTCTGGATGACCTGGCCCCGAACCGCATTATCTGTGGCATTGGCGCCTGGTGGGACCCGCTGGCGGCCAATGTCGGCATTGAGCGCCGCAAGCCGCTGCTGGCCATGCGTGAAACCATCGAGGTGATGCGCCGCTTGCTGCGCCTGGAGAATGTGACCTTTGAAGGGGAATTTCACAAGGTCAAGGGGATTGAACTGGACGTGGTGCATGGCCGGCGCGAACCGCGCAACGTGCCGATCATGATCGGCGCTACCGGCAGCAAGATGATGGAACTGACCGGTGAGATTGCCGATGGGGCGGTCTTGAATTACTGCGTCCCACCGGAATATAATGATGAGGCCCTGGCTCAGTTAAAAATAGGGGCTGACCGGGCGGGCCGCAGCCTGGACGAGATTGACCGACCCCAACTGATGATTTGTTCCGTCCACACCGATCGGGCCAAGGCTCTGGACGGCGCCCGCTGGATGCTGACCCAATACCTGGCCCAGCAGCCGCACATTGCCAAAGCCAGCGGGGTGAGCGACGAAACGGTCAAGAAAATTCAGAGCATTTTGGGTTGGCCGGCCACCAAAGAGCAAATCCGGGAGGCCATGCCTATGGTGAGCGATGAGGTCGTCCAGCGCGTTACCGCCAGCGGCACGCCGGAAGAGGTTAAGGCCAAAGTGTATGAATACGTCAAACGGGGCTGCACCTGCCCCATCTTGTACCCGCTGGGCGACCCGTATTTGATGATCGAGGTCTTCTCCGACGGTTATAGCCAGGTATAATATCAACTATCCTTTCAAGCGCCGCATATCTTACCGCAGAGAGCGCGCACTTGCCCCTGGCGCGGCAAGTGCCAGGGGCAAGTGTGCAGAGATTTTAACAAGAAAAACCTTTGCCACCTCGGCGTGCTCGGCGGTAATTCGTGGCCTTGGCTGGTGTCCAAACTCAGTTTGGACACCCAAGTGCGTTGCGAAACTCAGTTTCGCAACGAGGAAATTGGTATAAGCTGTAGGGGCGCACCATGGTGCGCCCCTTTTTTTATGCTCGCAGCGTAAAATAAGCTACCGTTTGCCACTTGCCCCACCACCAATGGAAATGCGCTTTGCCCAGGTATAAACCTTCCTCAAGCTGCACCAGCTCATCCAGCACCCGCCGAATGGTCAAGCGGGGATTGCCGGGCTGGTCATAATCAATTTTCAGCACCCGGCGGTCGGGGTCGGCCAGGCCAGGGGCCAGACAGGTGCGGAACGCAAAAGCCCGGTAGGTGCGAGGGCCATCTTTAAGGTAGCCGTGATAGAGCGGCCAGTACAGGTGAGCCAGCAGCAGCGAGTCGCGGGTAAAAATGTTATCGCCGCAGGCAAGTTGACGGCTAAAGGTTTTGCCCTGCCAGGGCAGCCACAGGTTGGTGATGAACTGCACCAGTTGGGTTAACCCCGGCGCAATATCCAGGGCGATTAACTCACCCTGGTAACGGCCGTTCAAGGCCGGTTGGGGTGGAACGCCGGCCCGGAAAAGCTCATGAAGCTGGGCCAACCCCTGCCGGCGGTTGTGTTGCAGCAGTACTCTCGCAGTTTGGAAGGGGTCTGGCAGGGTGGTATGGGAAAGGGTTTGGGCTAACATGAGTGTTGCCTCCTGAAAAAATCGCCCTCACCCCCAACCCCTCTCCCAGTGGGAGAGGGGAGTCGCGCCAGCGACGGGGTGAGGGTTCTTCATCGCTGGTAATGTACCCCATGCTTGTGACGCTTTCTGTAAAATAGATCGGGGAGGATGACAAATACCGGTCCTCGGTCTCCGGTCAGTGGTCAGTGGTGGCAAAGGGTTTGCATTGTCAGTAGCGCATCATAGGCTCATGAGGCTTCCTGGCAAAATAGATGAGAGTTACTATGGCGGCCAGCCCTGCCGCAGCCAATAACAATGGCGTAGGGGTGACGCGGGTTGGGCCGGGCGGCGGCGGAATGAGGTTACGTTCTTCGGGGGTGCGGGCGCGGCGGCGAGCCAGTTCCAGCCGCAGGCTCTCCTCACCTTTGGCCATAGCCCAGCGATGATTAGCCGCGAAAATCGGTTTAAAGATGAAGGAGAGATACCGCAGCAGCGGCTTATCGGCCCGGATGCGCCAATCATAGGTAATATTCACCCACGGCCCGGCCTGCTCCAGTGTCCAGACGCCTCGGCCTACAAAATCGCCCCAGGCTTCCAGGCTAAAGCCACCCGGCGGATGAGCCTGGGTAACGCGGAACTGCCAGCGCAGGGTATACGGCAGCCAACCTTTGGTGTAAAGGCTGACCACCTTGCCCACGCCGCGCTCATCCCCCGGCTGCACCTGCTGCACCTCCAGGTAAACCGAGGGCCACCAGCGCACCAGGCCGGCGGCATCGGCCAGGATCTCAAAAACTTCCCGGACGCTGCCCTGAACTTGCCAGTGAGTGATAAAGTGATAGTCGTTGCTGCGCATGTCAACTCACCCCTTTATAAATAGCCGTCGTGTTGTTCAAAAACCCGTTTTCTTTGAGAAAACGGGTTTTTTTACCGTTGCTGCGCATGTCAACTCACCCCTTTATAAATAGCCGTCGCAATCAGCCCCAGATTGTAGGCCACCGCGTAATAAATCAGCAGCGGCTGCGCACCTCGCCGCCACAGCAGGCCCAGGGCCAAAATCGCCAGCACCGCCACCACGTACAGGTCTAACCCGATTTCCTCAAAGGCCAGGTTGGCAAAGATCCCCGCGCCGATGAACAGGCCGTTGAGGGCCAGCAGCGCCCAATCCCACCCGCCGACCGAGCCGCGATAGGGAAAGAGCAATTGAAAAAACATCAGAGCCGCGTTGACCAGGATAAAGCCGCTGAAGAAGATCCAGTGGGAAAACTCGTCGTCATTGAAAATGATGATGCGGCACAGCGGAGCGGCGGCATCCTCCAGGCAGAAGCGTTCATGCAAGTAGTTGGTCACTTCGTGCGTGCCGTAGCTAACGGCCACCAGGTAAAGGGCGATGATAAAGATGAGGTTAAGCGCAGTGTGCCGGCGCCCCTCCCGCGCTGGGCTGTCGTACTCAAGCTGCTTTTTGAGCAGATAAAAGCCGAGCATGCTGATGAGCGGCAACACCAGCATGTTGAGCAAATCCACCCAGCGCAAAAACTCATTAGCGGCCACGTAGCCGGTAGTCAGGGTGCTCAGGCGATTGATGGAGACTAAAATCACGTCCACCGTTTGCACCAGGAGGAGCAGGTGGATGGGGCCTAAGCTGCGTTCAACGATTGATTTGGGTAATGCTGCGGCTTGGGTGGTCATCGGGTTTGACTCTCCTGAAGGTAGAGATTAGAGATTGGAGATTCATTCAATCTCTAATCTCTTTCTTGAGTTTACCCCACAATCCCCCCACCTTCCAGGCCAAAACATGCTCACTTTTTGCTCATTTTAAAAGAGAAGACCTCAAAGGGTCTAAAGCTTTGAGGTCTAAATAACGTCTTATTTTACAGCAAGTCTTGCGGCGGTGGCTCTCACATCCCCAGCGCATCGCGGATGCGGTCAAAGAAGCTCTTTTCTTTTTGAGGCACCACTTCCCGGTCAAGCGTTTTACCCAGTTCATTGAGGAGTTGGCGCTGCTCTTTGGTGAGATTGGTAGGGGTGCGCACCTGGATGGTGACGAGTTGATCGCCGCGCCCGGCGTTGCTGCCGTCGCGCCGCAGGCGAGGCACGCCTTTGCCCCGCAGCCGGATGGTGTCGCCGGTTTGGGTGCCGGCCGGAATGTTCATCATTTCTTTACCATCAAGGGTAGGCACTTCCACCTCATCGCCCAGGGCGGCCTGGGCAATATTGATGGCCAGTTCCAGATGGATGGTTTCTTCATTACGGCGGAAATAGGCGTGGGGCTTAACCTGGATTACCACATACAGATTGCCGGGCGGGCCGCCGTTGGCCCCGCTTTCACCCTCGCCGGAGAGGCGAATTTGGGTACCGTTGTCAACCCCGGCCGGCACTTTTACGGAGAGGCGGCGGGTTTTGACCACCCGGCCCTGCCCGCGACACTCACGGCACGGGCTGGTAATAATTTCGCCGCGCCCCTGGCAGCGGGGGCAGGTGCTGATATTGATGAAAAAGCCGGTTTGACGCCGGACTTCGCCGGTGCCGTTACATTCCGGGCAGCGGATGGGTGAGGTGCCCGGTTCAACCCCATTGCCATTGCAGGTATTACAGGTTTCCTGGCGGGGAACTTCAATTTCCCGTTCCACGCCAAAGATGGCCTCTTCAAAATCCAGGGTCATCTCGTAGCGCAGGTCAGCGCCGCGCCGGGGGCCGCCGCGCCGCTGCCGGCTGCCTCGGCTAAACCCACCCAGGCCGCCAAAAACCTCTTCGAAAATTTCAAAGGGGTCGCGGAAGCCCCCAAAATCCTGAAAGCCGCCAAAACCGGCCGCTCCACCCACCCCAGAATGTCCAAAACGGTCATACATGGCCCGTTTCTGCTCATCGGAGAGGACTTCGTAAGCCTCGTTGATCTCTTTAAATTTTTCTTCGGCGTCCGGCTCTTTGTTGACGTCGGGATGGTATTTGCGGGCCAGTTGACGGTAAGATTTTTTTATCTCATCCGGTGAAGCGCCCCGGGCTACACCCAGAATTTCGTAGTAGTCTCGTTTAGTGGTCATAACTTTTTTAGGGATTAGAAAATAGGTAGTAAGTGGTAGGTAGTAGGTAGTCTCACCCCTGACTCCCTACTTTTTACTCCCTACGCCCTGCTCCCTACTCCTTACTACTTTAGTTTGCTTCTTTATACTCGCCCTCAACCACATCACCGTCATCGTGTTGACCGCCGGGTTCAGGCCCACCACCGGGGGGAGCGCCGGCGGCCCCGTACATTTCCGAACCAATTTTTTGCATGGTTTGGCTCAGGTCATCGGCCGAACTTTTGATGGCGTCTGCCTCATCTTTTTCCAGCGCCTTTTTCACAGCCTCAATCTTGGCTTCAACCTCGCTTTTGAGGCTGCTGCTAATTTTGTCGCCCTGTTCGCGCAGGGTCTTTTCGGCGGCGTAGGTCAGGGTTTCGGCCTGGTTGCG
The DNA here is from genome assembly GCA_964505845.1 of uncultured Caldilineaceae bacterium. Classification (GTDB taxonomy): domain Bacteria; phylum Chloroflexota; class Anaerolineae; order 4572-78; family J111; genus DSQQ01. The sequence goes on along the minus strand of CAZDMM010000233.1, from coordinate 3,213 downwards.
GGTTTCGATATGAGCCTTGCGCTGGTCGTCCTCGGCCTTGTGTTGCTCTGCTTCTCTGACCATCTTATCAATTTCAGCATCGGTCAGGCCGCTGGAAGGCATAATCTTCATGCTTTGCTCTTTGCCGGTGGCCTTATCTTTGGCGGTAACGTGCAAAATGCCGTTAGCGTCAATGTCAAAGGTAACTTCAATTTGGGGCATGCCGCGTGGAGCGGGCGGGATGCCGTCGAGGATAAAGCGGCCCAGGCTTTTGTTATCATAGGCCATGGAGCGCTCGCCCTGGACAACGTGAATCTCTACCTGAGTCTGGTTATCGGAGGCAGTAGAGAAGACCTGGCTCTTTTTGGTGGGGATGGTGGTATTGCGCTCAATCAGCGGCGTTGCCACATGGCCCAACGTCTCAATGCTGAGGGTTAGCGGGGTCACGTCGAGCAGCAGCACATCCTTAACCTCGCCGCCCAGCACGCCGGCCTGAATAGCCGCGCCGATGGCTACCACTTCATCAGGGTTGACGCCCTTATGTGGTTCTTTGCCAAACAGTTTGCGCACCGCTTCTTGAACCACCGGCATCCGGGTTTGACCGCCGACCAACACCACCTCGTCAATTTTGCTAACATCGGTTTTAGCGTCTCGGAGGGCCGCCCGCACCGGCTCCAACGAGCGGGCTACCAGCTCTTCGGTTAATTGTTCCAGCTTAGAGCGGGTCAGGTTCATGGTCAGGTGTTTAGGGCCGGAGGCATCGGCGGTGATGAACGGCAGGTTAATTTCGGTTTGCTGGGTGGTCGAAAGCTCAATTTTAGCTTTCTCGGCCGCTTCTTTGAGGCGCTGCAAAGCCTGGGTATCCTGGCGCAGGTCAATGCCTTCGCTGCGTTTGAACTCTTCGGCCACATAGTTGATGACGCGCTGGTCAAAGTCATCGCCGCCCAAAAAGGTGTCGCCATTGGTAGACTTGACCTCAAAAACCCCGTCGCCCACATCCAGGATCGAAATATCAAAGGTGCCGCCGCCCAGGTCGTACACGGCGATGTGCTCGTCGCCCTTTTTGTCCAGGCCATAAGCCAGAGATGAGGCCGTTGGCTCATTGATGATACGCAGCACTTCCAGGCCGGCAATTTTGCCGGCGTCTTTGGTAGCCTGGCGTTGGCTGTCATTAAAATAGGCCGGAACGGTAATGACGGCCTGGGTAATTTTTTCGCCCAGGTAAGCTTCGGCATCGTCCTTGAGCTTTTGCAGAATCATGGCGCTGATTTCGGGCGGGGAGTAATCTTTGCCGCCCATGACCACCCGCACGTCGCCGTTGGGGGCTTCGCGCACTTCATAGGGCACATATTGCAGCGCCCGTTGCACTTCGGGGTCTTTATATTTGCGCCCCATAAAGCGTTTGACCGAGAAAATAGTGTTTTTGGGGTTAGTAACGGCCTGGCGTTTAGCTACCTGGCCCACCATGCGCTCGCCGGTTTTGGGGTTAACCGCTACCACCGAGGGGGTGGTGCGGTTGCCTTCGGCATTGGGGATGATGACCGGTTCGCCGCCTTCCATAACGGCCATAGCCGAGTTGGTAGTGCCCAAGTCAATGCCTAAAATTTTTGCCATAATCTGGTACTCCCGTAATGTGAATAGGATTTACGATTTTGGATTTACGATTTAAAGTCAAATCGTAAATCGTAAATCGTAAATGGATTTATTTTGCTACCCTGACCAGGGCCGGGCGAATGACCCGGTTGCCAATCTGGTAGCCTTTGCGGAGTTCCGCGATGATTTGGCCTTCTTGATGGTCCTGGCTTTCTTCGTGGCTCACCGCCTCGTGCAAGTTGGGGTTAAAATCACCCTGGGTGCTGATGGCCGTAACACCCTGCTCATCCAAAACTTTATCAAGTTTGCGCTGCACCAGGCGAAAACCCTCTACCCAGCCAACGATCTGCCCATTCAGTTCCTTGGGTAGATTTTGGAAAGCCAGGTCTATGTCATCCAAAGCACTGATGACGCCTTGCAGCACCTCGGCTTTAATCATGTCACGCTGAAGTTTTAATTGCTCTTCCTGGCGGCGTTTGAAATTAGCCAGTTCGGCCGCCGCCCGCTGCCAGCCATCCAAATTTTTGGCAGCCTCTTGTTGGGCTTGGGCCAGTTGCTCTTCTAAAGTAGGGGTAGCTTCGGCAGGGTGGGTAACGCCATTGCCGCTGCTCTCGGCCGGAGCTGCACCGCTATTGACGGTTTGGGCCATCTGGGTCTGTGGGGTGAGTTCTGTAGTAGGTTGAGTTTCTTCTTTCATTACGCTTTCATGTTTCTTCTTTGGCATAAGTTACCCTCGCGTCAATGGAGAGATTGGTAATTGGTAAATAGTAATTGGTAATTACCAATTACTATTTACCAATCTTTCACTATCATCGCATTTCGTTATTCTTATAGCCGTAAAGATCGCTGATTAAATCGCTCATCAGGTAGGACATATAACGGACCACCGAGACGGCCCGTCCATAAGACATGCGGACCGGCCCCAGCACCCCCATAGCACCGGTAACTTCGTCGTCAATGCCGTAGCGGGCCAGCACAATGCTCACTTCCGACAGTTCTTCCCATTTGCCTTCGCCGCCGATGATGATCTGAACTCCACCTCGCTGCAAGGCTTCATCCACCAGTTGGTCCACCAGGCGGCGCTCTTCGAGGGCGCGGATAAGCTGCTGCACGCCTTCGCTGTTTTTAAACTCCGGCTGGTTGAGCGAATTGAGCAGCCCGTCATGATAAATATCGCTGGTGCGGCGGGCGTCAATTCGACGCATTGTTTCAACGGCTACCTCGCCTACCTGGGCGGCCACGCCGGTAAGGGGGGTGCTGGTGGCCGCAATTTGACCGGCGTCCAACCCGGACCATAAATCCGAAAGTTGCCGGGCAATGGGGCCCAGTTCATCCTGGCTCATGGGGTTATCAAGGTTTAAAATTTGCTGTTTGAGAGCGCCCCCTTGCAGCACCAAGATGAGCAGCACCAGGCTGTCGCTGATAGAAATCAGCTCCACATGCTTCAAATAACAGCGCGTACTTTTGGGCGCAGTCACCAGCGAGGCGTTATGAGACATGTGGGCCAGCACCGCCGCGCTCAAACGCAGCCATTGATCCAACTCCAGGCGCGTTTGATGAAACTGATGGCGAATCATGCGCTGCTCATCGAGCGGCAGGTCTGTTTGCTCCATCAGCTTCTCTACAAAGTAACGGTACCCC
>CAZDMM010000232.1:2076-9908 GCA_964505845.1 uncultured Caldilineaceae bacterium | reverse complement strand
AACACGGAGACAGTTTGGGGGGTAGGCGGTGGTGGTATCAAAGCTTCATTTAACAAGAGTGTTGCTTTCAAATCCGGTTGAGGCAGACGCAACTGCATAAAATAGCCGTCCAACCCTTGAGGCATATCGGGCGAAACTTCTGGCACAGTTCGCAGGTAATCCTTAAAATCATTTAAAGGCAGCGGCAAATCCAGGCGATTGATGTAACGCACGGCCACCCGTTGGATCGTTTTGGGTTGGGTCAACTCCCGGTAGCGAAGCCACCAGCGCTGTCCTTCATCTCGAAATGATTCCCAACTTTCATAGGGAGCTAACCGGCTAAAGGTAAAGCCATCCAGCCGGGCTTGGATTACCTGGCGTTCATCTTGACTAACAAACCTATACCCTGTATGAGTGCGGCTGCCAGTGGCTGGGGATACATCTGGATCAACAGACAACTGACCTTGGACGAAGATAGCATTGTGACGGGTAGGGTAACTATCTTCTTGCCCAGCCCGGATTTGGGCCAACCTCTCCAAGGTGATGGTATCGGGCAGAGCAACCCGTATATCTATAACTGCTTCCGTTAGCGGTGAACGGCTATAATATAATTTGGAATTCATCAAAAGAAATCATAACATACAAATTGACTATATACAAGACCCGCTCAAATTTTCATCCCACAGCTTTGGAATGACCGCTTTACCACCTGCGCTGGGGTAGCATCGTAAGCGCAGGTGGTAGAATTTTAAAGTTCGGTTTGAAAGTGCTTAAACTATGTTTTTGCCTTACCGTTGATTTCCACGCGGAAATCTATTTCAGATTCTTGTTCACTCCATAAACAGTTTATGCAGGGCAATCAGCCGCTCCATCATTTCAGAGGGATGCGTTGTTTTCAAAGCGTGCGTGAAGGCATTGTACAGCGACCACTGATTGCGCCGTTCAAATTCCGCGAAGGATGGTATTTGCCATTCTTTCTTAACCACCGGAAGCTGCCGGTCCCCGATAAGGCCATTACCCCAGGCTACTCCCATAATCTGATAGGCAATTTTATCGCTGCAGCGCGCCCTAAAGAGCGTTCCGGCATCAGTTTCAAGCTGCTGGTGCTGCCCATTGGCCTGCCTCACGGTTGACACAATCAGGTCTTTCAAGTCGGTCAGCACATTCTTGGTCTGTTTGCGCAGCACCCGCAGCAGGCCGGAGAACATTAAATTAGAGCAGACCGTCACTCGCCCGCCGAGGCAGACCCCGGCGCTGAGGGTCTGGTTGTAGCTGGAGCGCAGACCTACGGCAAAAGGCAGGTTCATCTGGGCTGATTGATAGGTGAGCGCCCCAAAGAACTGTTGGTCGTGCTGGGCCAGGATAAAGCCCTCGTCCACCAGTTCATAATGGCCGGGGAGGGTGTTGCCCAGGATGTCTTTAGCTACTTCAACTAACTTCGTATAGGGAACTGGATACCAAGTATCGGTCGAGGCCGGGATGGGGATCAATCCTAACTCATCGGTGGAGGCGTAACGCGCCCCGCGAGCCAGGTCGGTGTGGGAGAGGATTAAGTTGGCACGCTCCGCGTGGTGGATAATCATAGAAGTTCCTTTCAGTTTGTTGTGGTCGCCAGTTTTTGCCTGGCTTCAGCCAGCCAGGCGGCCAGGGTTGATAATTGTTCAGCCGGGAGGGTATCAACCAACTCGGCTAATTCGGTTTTGAGAGTGGCCCGGAGGTGGAAAAGATTAGCAGGTTCGCCGTTAGGGGAGGCTTCCCGATGCTCTAATTCGCCCCGCATTCTCCGGGCCATGGGGCCGTCGCCATAACCGGCGCTGATGATAGCGGCCAGATCGCGCTCGATTTGGGGGGTGGGGATGCCGGAAAAATCTACTGTGAGGGGAGAGCGGCCCCAATCGTCGAGTTCGGCTTCGTACTCGGCGCGGGTAGGCCAAATCGCACCGCAGGATTCGTTCAGGCAGATGGCCCCACCATTCACTTTGGCGGTGCGTTTACCGCAGCGCGGGCAGGTGAAGTGATCGGGTTGCGCTTTGACGGCCTGAAATCCTTTGACGACCGTTTCAACGTGCCTGGCCGTAATTTTGCCGTCAGGGGCGGTTTCGACAGCTTTTTGCCACACTTCGCGCCGGGCTTCCGGTTCTTCAATTTGAGCCAGAGCGCGGGCCTGGGACTCGTTAGGCCGATGTGCAAAATTTTGCACATTCAGGGTGCTGACCGTTTCGGCTGCTTCAATAAGCTGGTAAGCTCGCCGCCGTTTCAAGTCCCAGCGTTTCTGGCAGTATTCCTCAAAGGTGGTGTACTCTTGGCGGTAGAGGCGGGAGTCACGGATTTCGAGTAGGGCGTTGCCGACTTCGATAAAAGTTTGGATACCCTGCTCGATGATGGTTTCCAATTCAGCCAGTCGTCCGACTTCGTTTAGGCTTAAGCTGTCCATCAAAACCTCCACTTTCGTCATATCCTTCGCTCGCTCTGCGCGCCTTTGGTGCCCTGAGACTTCACAGGTAACGCCTGGTATCCAACATTGCTCTTTTCCACGTAACGCTTCGTCCACAGGATACCCTTGCGGTATACCCCCTTGGGGGGCGGAACGTGGCGAGTCATCGGATTAGGAAGGGCCAGTACGGTGACGCCGATGATTTGGCAGTTGACACGGGTCGGGCTAGGGGAATATTAAGATATTACCACAAGGTAATGACTATAGTCAATACCTTGACCTTAAAATTTTACCTGCTGGTATTGACGGTGGGTTGGATTCGGTGTATTATGGAGTCATTCCTACGGGGAAATTTTTAGAAAGGAGGGGCAATGGAAATGACCGACCTGGTGAAGATGTTTCAGGAACGGCAGGGTAAGATGTCAATCGAAGAATACGCTAACAAAATGGGGCTGAGAGGCGCAACTCTGTCTCGTTGTTACAATGAAGAACGGACACTTGGCATAGATGCCATTCGCAAAATGGCGGAATATTTTTCTCAAAAAGGCGATATTCAAATGTTACATGCCCTCAGTGCCTATGCTTTAGGAATGGATATCATGGCCCTCGCATCTTCACCAAACTAAACAAAATGACCGCCGCACCCATTTAGGCACAACGGTCATTTTGTTTGGGCCACATCCATAGCCCTTCTACAAAAAACCACATCCCTTCTCGTCGCACCCGGCCAGGTCAGTCGAGAGGGGGTATTATCACCAACCGTTTCCTCATTGAAGCGGTAGGGGACTCTTTTGCTCTTTTCTAAACGAATACAGGTAAGTTGGGCCCTCAGGAGTTGACCTTTTGGCAGGGTGTTGCCGAGGAAAATAAAAAAGGCCAACTTCTGGCAATGAGCCGCCCAGGACTCGAACCTGGAACCCACTGATTAAGAGTCAGTTGCTCTACCATTGAGCTAGCGGCCCGCAAAAGATGTTCAATTTGAAGCCCACGCGCAATTATACAGCGTCCAGAATTTTTAGCAAGTTGGCAAGAGAGAATAAGATGTCTGGTTAAGGGCCAAGCAGCAAGCCCAGCCTGTGCCACAGGGGTGGCCCCAGGATGAGCAGCCCCACAATAACGGCCGTCACGGCAGAGACCAAAACTGCCCCGGCCGCCACGTCCTTGACTACTTTTACCTGGGGGTGAAATTCGGTGGTGGCGTAATCCATGGCCGATTCGGCAACGGTGTTCAACATTTCAGCAGCCAATACAAAGCCGGTGGTCAGGGCCAGAATGGCCCAATCAACCATGCTGAGATTAAGCTGGGTTCCCACCATAAAAATTAAAATGGCAATGGAGAGATGAATCTGGGCGTTGCGCTGCGTGCGCAAGGTATACCAGATGCCGGCAAAGGCATAGCGAAAACTTTCTACCCGGTTTATTTTACGCACGGTTATCACCCTGGGCCGGCTGTTGAACCTAAGATTCGGTGGGCTGGACGTGGGCCAGGCCCAGCGTACTGATAATGTGCTGCTGAACCTGCCACATGCGTTCCCGGCGTTCCGGGCTGTCGTGGTCAAAGCCCAACAAGTGGAGCAGCCCATGCACCGTCAGCAGCATGATTTCAGCTTGAGTGCTGTGCCCGGCGGCGGCGGCCTGAGCCTGAGCCACCGGAAAGGCGATGACAATATCGCCCAGGTAATCGGCCCCAGGGTCTTCAAGGTCAGGAAAATCGGGGTCTGGGCTGTTTTCAAACGATAAAACATCGGTGGGTGCATCAACGCCCCGATAGGCCCGGTTAAGCTGCTGTACCAGCTCGTTATCGGCAATGACAATGGAGAGGCTCAGGGCCTGGGCCGGCGAAACCTGCACCTCTGCCGCCGGTGTTTGTTGCAGGTATTGCAGGGTGGCTCTGGCCGCCTGGCTGATGAGGTGCGGGTCAAGCTCAGGCTGAAAACTCTCTTCTATCTCTAGCGTTATATCCATTTTGGCACCGTTTACTCGCGCCGCACCAGGGTGGCCGGGCGAGGTTGGGGATCAAGCAAGGGGCGCGGGGCCGGGATAATCGGCGCTGCGGCGGCTTCGGTTTTGAGCGGGGCTTTAGGCTCGCCTTCGGAAGCTGTTTTGAGCTGGTCGGGATATTTGATGCGGGGGTGATGGACGCCCTGTAGAATTTCTACAAAGGCGGTGCGGATGTGGTACAGGTCGGCAATGGTCAGGTCACACTCATCCAACTGCCCGGTTGAGAGCTTGTCGGCCGTTACCTTTTGGACAATCTCATCAATCTCGTCGGCCGAGCCGGGCTTGAGCGCCCGCACGGTCGACTCGGAAATATCGGCCAGCATGAGGATGCCGGTTTCTCGGCTTTGGGGTTTGGGGCCGGGATAAATAAAATCGTTCAGGCTGACCTGGAGCTGCTTTTGTTCGGCCTGCTCTACGGCCTGATAGTAGAAATATTTTACCAGGCTGGTACCATGATGCTGGGCAATGCCGGCTTTAATGGCGGGAGGCAGGTGATATTTATTAGCCAAATCCAACCCGTCTTTAACATGGCTGATGATGATCTGGGCGCTAATTTTGGGGTCTAATTTCTCGTGGACGTTGATGCCTTCGGGTTGGTTTTCTATAAAGAAGTAGGGTCGCTGCATTTTGCCCACGTCATGATAATAAGCCATCACCCGCACCAGCAGGGCATTGGCGCCCACCCGTTCTGCCGCCTGTTCGGCCAGGTTGCTCACCATCAGGCTGTGATGGTAAGTGCCCGGCGCTTTCAATAAAAGCTGGCGCAGCAGGGGGTGGGTGGGCCGCCCCAAATCCAGCAGTTGAATGGAAGTGGTGATGCCCACCAGATTCCCAATGACCGACAGCCCAATCGAGGCCAAACCGGCTGAGAAAATTCCATTGAGCAGGCCGACCAGTAAATAAATGCCCATGTTGATCCAGTCGGGTGAGCCAGACAGATTCAGCGCAAAGATAACCACTGTATTGGTCAGGCCGACGTAGACCCCGGCCCACAGCAGGGCATTCACCCGCTGGTCTTTGCCAATGGCCAGGGCGCCGGTCCAGCCGCTCAAAATAAGGTAGATCAAAATAGTCTGGTTGTTTTCGGGGGCAAGGTAGCCGGCTAACAGGGCCAAGATGGCGGTTAAAATAAAAACCAACTGCACGTCAATCAGCACCACCACCATCATGGTCAAGGCGGCAATGGGGTAAAAATAGGCAATAATACCCTGGGCGGGAATCATCACTTTGGCGGTGGCAATAAACACCAACAGCAGAAAGGCCAACAGCATCAAGCGTTTGTTGTCAACCAAAATTCGGGGAACATAACGGGCCAGGTAGCTGCTAATCACCAATGTTATCAGCAGATTCAAGATGACCGGGGTGACAAAATCTTCTAGCCAGCTAAAACCTGAGCGTTGGGCGCTTAGGGCCTGAAGCATCTCCAGCTCTTTGGAGCCGACAATTTGCCCGGCGGAAACAATTAATTCATTTTCTTCAACCGTGACCACAATGGGGGGGATATTATCGGCGGCCGTTTGCCGTTCTGATAAGGTGCGGGCTTCGTCGGGAAAAGTATTGGGCTTGATCAAATCTTCGGTGATAGCCACAATGACGCTGGATTGGTCGTCGGGCGTATCCAGGGCTACCAGGGTGGGCAGTTGGCGCCGGGTAGCTAAAACCTGGCTTTCTCTAATTTCGGCGCGCATGGCTTCATCAAGAATCGCCAAAGCTTCCTGGCGGGTCGCCGACCAGGCCGCCTCATTCATGATTAAGATTTGGTCTACCACAATGTCAGACAGGGTCAGGTCAGGAATGGCCGCCACCCACTCTGATTTTTCGGCCAGAGAGCCATAGGTATCGGCCCGCACATTCTCCAGGTAGTCAAATATTTTGCGCAGGCGGCTAACTTGTTGGCGGGCCACTTTTGGGTCTGGGGGGCTAAAGATGGTGGAGATGGCGTTTCTGGCCCGCTCGCGGGCGGCTTCGGTTTCGATGGTGCTGGTGTAAACCAACTGCCGGGGGGCGACCACATCTTTGGGGGCTACATCACCCAACTTTAATTCAATGACATCGTTGGGCGCAATTTGATACACCAAAATCAGGGCGCCGGCCCCGGTAAAAACCAGAGCCACCAGCACAGCCCGTAAGACCTGGCGCATGGTAATTATTTTTATGGCTTTAAGGTTGGCCTCAGCGCTTTTTGACACCATACCCGGCTGCTATCAGTGGCTTTGTCTAGCCCAATAACCTGCGGACCACTTGATTGATCGTTTTTCCATCGGCTTGACCTTTCAAGTCGGTGGTCAGGCGCTTCATCACCGGCCCCACCCCTTTGGCGTCGCTTACGCCCAGTTCGGCGATAACGGCTTTAGCTCTGGCTTCAATTTCCGCCTCCGATAACTGGGCCGGCAAATAGGCTTCCAGGATTTTTAGCTCGGCGGCTTCCTTCTCAACCAGGTCGCTGCGTTTGGCTTTTTCAAACTCGGTGATTGAGTCGCGCCGCTGCTTGGCCTGCTGCACGATAACGCCGGTGACGCCGGCGTCGTCCAGATCATGCTGGGCCTGAATTTCGGCGTACTTGATGGCCGATTTCAACATGCGCAGGGTTTCGGTGCGAAATTTATCGCCGCTCTTCATCGAGGTTTTGAGGTCATCATTAATTTGGTCTTTAAGGCTCATAGCTCTATTTTACCATCCATAATATGATTGCTACTTAGGGTGACGCACGGGGATGCGTCACCTACGGGGTTATTCGGATAGACTCTTAAATCCCTATTATCCGGGCGGCCAGGTTAACCGGCGGCCGGCCAACAGGTGAACATGCACATGAAAAACCGATTGGCCGCTGTTGGGGCCGGTGTTGAGCACCAGGCGGTAGCCATCGCCGGCTACTCCTTCCGACCGGGCCAGCCGGGCGGCGGTGAGCATCAGCTTACCCAGCAGGGCCTGGTCGGCCTCATCGGCTTCATTGAGCGAGACGATATGTTTGTTGGGAATGATCAGGATATGGGTAGGCGCTTGCGGGTTGATGTCTCTAAAAGCGGTAACCTGCTCATCTTGAAACAGCGGGGTGCTCCTGACCTGGCTGGCCGCAATCTTACAAAAAATACAATCCTGACTCATGCTCATCTCCTAAAAAGTCATTGAGTAGGCCGGCGGCTTATCCGACGTTTAGCCATGCTGTTGGGAGGTGTGGGGATCATCCCGGAGCAGTTCCAGGGCGTGGGGCAGGGCCGGCAAAATCGTTTCCAGGTTTTCGCGCACAGCTTTAGGGCTGCCGGGCAAATTGATAATCAAGGTTTGCTGGCGGATACCGGCCACCATTCTGGTTAACATGGCGTGAGGGGTTACGGCCAGGCTGTCGCGGAGCATGGCAAAAACCAGGCCGGGCGCTTCTTTGTGGATGACCAGGCGGGTGGCTTCGGGGGTGACATCT
>CAZDMM010000232.1:0-2066 GCA_964505845.1 uncultured Caldilineaceae bacterium | reverse complement strand
AAACCGGTGCCGCCGGTGGTAAAAATTAAATCCAGGTGATGCTCATCCACCCAACGAGTTAAGGTGAGTTTTATCTGTTCTAGCTCATCGGGTACAACGGCAGCCTGGGTTACCACTGCATTCAGGCGCTCGGTGATGATCTGCCGGATAACCGGGCCACTTTTGTCCGGGTACACCCCTGCTGCGCCCCGGTCGCTAACGGTTAGAATACCAACTTGCGCTTGGGTCATGCGTTTGGCTCACCGTTATCAATCAATTTTAACCAGGGGCCGTGAATACCATCTTCGGTGACGCCGTAATAAACGTGGATGGCGCTGGCGGAGTCGCGCTGAACCAGGTCAAAACGGGTTTGACCGCCGCGCTTATATTTTTTCCACACCCCAATATCCCCATGCCACTCAATTTTGCTGGCGTCAACGGTGTGGGTTTCGTGCTCGCTCAGGGCGTATTGCCATAGTTTGCGGGCCGACTGGCGGGTGACGTTGTGGACGACGTTGCTGTTGCGCAGGTCACGCAGGCTGTAATAATTTTTGCCTTTGCGCACTTCTACCGCAATAATCTCGACGCCGGTTTTGGGTTCTGGTGAGGCCCCATTTTGGGCCGCCAGTTCTAGCGGCGGCTCGGCCGGGGGGGCTTCGATGGCGGGCGGTGGGGTGGGGGCTTCGGCTTTTACCTTTAGGCTGCGTTTGACCAACGCCACAATCTCGTCTCTGACGGCCAGGTTGCTGTCGCTCTCATCGCGAATATAAATTTTGTTATCGTCTATCACATAGGGGGGATCATCTCCTACCGGCACCGAAATTTGCAGAACTTTTTTGGCCTGGGTTTCATGCACATCAATGGCAATTTCTAGCGGTGGGGTGATATGTTTTTCCACCTCGTTGCGGATCAGGTCAATGGCTTCTTGGGGTTTGGCAATGCCGGCCACCGGGTTCTGCACATTATCGGATAGGCCGATAAACAGGGTGCCGCCGTTGGTATTGGCAAAGGCGCAAATATCGCACAAAATGGCGTATAGATGCCCGCCGCGATGAGCCATAGACTCATGAAATGATTGCACAATGTTGGTGCCCTGCTGCCGGGCGGCGGCCACGTGGTCAAAAGGGGCCTGCTTGGGCCGGTAGGGACGGGTGCGAGAAAAGTCGCTTTCCACAAATAGGGCCTTGAGCGCCCCAAAGGTTGGCTCCGGCAAATATACTTCAGTTACCCGGTCGCCCAGGCCCAGGCGATTTTTGTCGTTGGGGTCTCGCGTCAACCGGTGGGCGTCGGAACCCTGGATGCAGTGCATGCGGCGGGGATATTCCGGCTTGGTGCCGTTAAAAAAGTTAACGGTAGAGTTGCGGCGCTTGCTTTCCAGGTCGGTTACTTCCAGGGCGTGTAAAAAGGGGCAATGGGTAAAGGCAATTTTGGTCTGGCCGCCAAAATCAAACCCTTGCATGGCGACTCCGTGCGACGAGTTGACATGGGCCGCGATGACCAGGCCGCCGGCCTCGTTGATAATGCGGTAGGCGGTGAGCACGTCTACCGTAGCGCCCACCTCGGTTGAGCCTTCGTCCAGCCGTTCGGCCGGTACGCGCAGGGTGAGCAGCACGTGGTCCAATTCTCGCAAGGTGGTTTCTGGGGGAAAAAGGCCCAAAATGTGAAAACCAAAGGTAGCCGTTAGCTCAAAGCCGGGCAAGAGCAAAATCTTTTCAGAGAGGCGACGAAACTCGTTGAGCCGCTGCCGTTCATCCGGGCGAATCCGGTCCAGTTGTTCCAGCAGGATTAAATTTTCTACCTCCTTGCGCAGCGCCCGAATCCCGGCTACGGTGTTGTGATCGGTAAAGGCAATAATATCCAGGCCGCAGCTTTCGGCTTTTTTGAGAATGTCCAGGTAGCTAACGCCTGATTCTTGATAATCTTTTGAGCCGGGGGTGTGGAGGTGTAAATCTGCGCGATACCACTTCATCTTATCGTTATCACGATATGTCCGACGTTTTTGGGTCACAGTCATAAACCTTTATGTTTTGTCATCTAAGAGCGTGTTTCTTAAAAAAGAAACCGGGTTTTTGAGAACTATTCGACCA
>CAZDMM010000231.1:1602-9919 GCA_964505845.1 uncultured Caldilineaceae bacterium | reverse complement strand
AGGTCGTCGGGACTGACCTCCAGCTCCTCGCCGGCCACCTCCAGCATCACCTTACGGGCCTCATTGGCCGCAGCGATGACGGCGTTGCCCACCCGGTGGGTGGCCCGGCTGGCGAACGTGCCCATGCAGTGCGGGCCGGTGTCGCTATCGGCGGTGTCAATCATGACCATCTCAAAGGGGACGCCCAGCACCTCGGCCCCAATTTGGGCGATGACCGTTTTGAGGCCCTGGCCCAGATCGGTGCTGGATAGACTGATGACAAACGTGCCGGTGGTGGTGGCGTGGATCAACGCCTGGGACGGGTCGCCGCCCAGGTTCATGCCGGTGGGGTAGTTGACGGCGGCTATGCCGACGCCGCGCTTCTTAGCCATGCTGGCCTCCATTTCTGTCCCAGGAATTCATCGCTTTGAGGTGGTCGGGCAGGTTGTGGCCGGCCAGTTGGGCCGCCGCCTGGATCGTCTCGACCAGGGTGGCGTCTTCCGCTACCTTGCGGTGCGGCTTGATGTCGCCGTTGCGGTAGGCATTAATCAGCCGGATTTCCCAGGGGTCCAGGCCGACCGTCTGGGCGATCTTGTCCATTTGCAGTTCCAGGGCAAACGAGGCCATTGTCACCCCAAAGCCACGAAAGGCGCTGGTCGGCTGGCGGTTGGTGTAAACGCAGTGGACGTCAATCGAGACGTTGGGGATGGCGTAGGGCCCGGCGGCGTTGGCCGCGTGCTTGGTTACGGCGTAGGGGGTGTGGCGGTTGTACGCGCCCGCGTCGGCGTAAGAGGTCACCTGCCGGGCGATGATGCGGCCATCCTTTTTGACCCCATCCTTGATGTAAATGATCCAGGCGCTGCGGGTCGAAGAAACCTGCATTTCCTCGCTGCGGCTGTAGCGATACTTGACCGGCCGGCCGGTTTTCATGGCCGCCAGGGCCGCAATCGGCTCGGTGATAACGTCCACCTTGCCGCCAAAGCCGCCGCCCACCGTCCCGCCGACAAAGTGCAGCTTGTTGAAGGGGACTTGCAGGATCAGGGCGCTGTTATCCAGGCTAAAGTAAATGGCCTGGGTGTTGGTGTAAACGGTGACGCGGCCATCCGGCTCCGGCCTGGCCACGCAGGCGGTGGTTTCCGTCGGGGCGTGCTCGATGGGGCTGGTGCTGTAGCGATCCTCGACGATGTAATCGGCCTCGGCAAAGCCCTGCTCGACATCCCCAAAGCGCACCCGCCGGCAGTGATGCCCCTCGTAGACAAAGTAATTCGTGCCCCAATCGGTCACGATGGGCGCGCCGGGCTTGAGGGCTTCTTCCATATCAAAGACGGCCGGCAGTTCTTCCAGGTCAAGCTTGACCCGGCCGGCCGCTTCCAGGGCCGCTTCCTCGCTTTCGGCGATGATGGCCGCGATTTGCTCGCCCTTGAAGCGGACCCGCTTTTCGGCCAGCACCGGCTCGTCGTCCGGCCCCACGCCGATCAGGCACAGGATGGTGTAGATGTTCTTGGGCACGTCTTTGTAGGTCAAAGCGCGGACAAAACCGGGCGTCTTTTCGGCCTCGGAAAAGTCAATCCCTTTGATCAGGCCGTGGTGGATGGGGCTGCGCACCATCTTCAGGTGCAGCATATCGGGGAACTTGAGGTCGTCCACAAAAACGGTTTTGCCGGTCACGTGGCCCATGCCGTCGCGCCGGGGCACGGAGTGGCCGACGACGTTGTACTTTTTCTCGACCATGCTCTCGACATCTTTAGCGCCCATTTTGACCTCCTTTGAGCCGCTGCCCGGCGTCCTCCACAGCCTTGATGATCGGCGCATAGCCGGTGCAGCGGCAGTAGTTGCCGGCCAATGCCTCGACAATTTCTTCCCGGCTGGGCGCCGGGTTGCGGTCGAGCAGGGCCTTGGCCGTCATGATCATGCCGGGGGTGCAGTAGCCGCACTGGGCGGCGTAGTTATCCAGAAACGCGGCCTGGAGCGGGTGCAGCCCCTCCACCGGGGTCAGCCCTTCCAGGGTAGTCACAGCCTGCCCGGCCACATCTTCCACCGGCAGCAGGCAAGAGGTCATCGGCTCGCCGTTGACCAGCACGGTGCAGCTTCCGCAGCCGCCCTGCCGGCAGCCGTTTTTGGCGGCGGTGTAGCTGAGCTGCTCGCGCAGCACCGCTTGTAGAGTGGTCAGCGGTTTGACCATCACTTCGATCTCGCGGCCATTCAGGGTAAAACTGATGATTCGTGATGCCATATCGTTATGCCTCCAATCCGGCCAACCGGCTCAAGGCCCGTTTGACCATAACTCCGGCCATGCGCCGGCGGTACCACTCGCTGGCCACGGCGTCGGTAAAGGGTTCGCACTCCTCGCTGGCGGCCTGGGCTGCGGCGGCAATCGCTTCGGCTGATAGGGCCGAACCAACCAGCGCCGCTTCGGCCTTTTTGGCCCGCAGCGGGTGGGGGCCAACGCCGTTGAGGGCCAGCCGGGCTTGGGTGACTTTGCCGCCCGCTTCGACCACCTGGGCCGCGACGGTCACGACTGCCGGAGTCACCGCCTGCCGCCGCCCGTGCTTGAGGTAGACGGTTTTGCCCGCCGGCAGCGGAACCTGGATTTCGGCCAGCAGTTCGTTGGATTCCAGAACGTTGGTCATAAAGCCGGTGTAGAAATCGGCCAGCGGGATAATGCGTTCACCCCGGCTGCTGACCAGCTTCGCTTGCGCGTCGAGCGCCAGCAGAGCCACTGCCACGTCGCCGGCCGGGGGTGGGGCAAAGATGTTGCCGCCGACAGTCCCCATGTTGCAGATGGCCCAGCCGCCGGTGTGGTGGGCCGCCTGGGCCAGCATGGGGATGTCGCTTAACCCTTGAAGCTGGGTCAGGGTGGTCGTCGCCCCGATGACCAGCTTGCCGTTCTCGCGGCGGGTGTAGGCCAGCCCGGCCCGGCGTAAGCCCATCACCTTTTCTGGCATCGAGACGCCTTCGTTGATGAGGGGCATGGCAATCGTGCCCCCGGCCATCACCAGCAAGGATGAACCGTGCTCGGCTAACAGGCCGGTCGCTTCGGCTAATGATTGGGGTAAGAAATATTCTTTTATAGACACATTGACACCTCCTTGTGAAAATAAAGGTAGCAAGTAGCAGGGTAGCAAGTAGCAGGGTAGCAGATAAGTTTTAGTTAGCTTGCCCGCTTATGACGGATTGGCGTAAATTGTAGAGCATTGCGCCGATTTTACGATAATTGCTGTAAAAGTATTGAAATCTTTCGGGAGAGAGGGAGCCGGTTTCGTGCAACAACTCCAGGTGAGCTTTTGTTTCATCACATGAAGCAAGGGCGTAAGTCATAAACTTGATGTATTCAGCTTTGTAGTGCCGCCGCCCGTACCCTTCAACAAAGTTAGCAACAACAGACTTACTGGAACGGCGGATTTGAGAACCTTGCTCGTACATTTCAAATTTTGGGAGTTCGTCCAGCGTCATCTTATGAATCTCAACCGCCATTTGTTTAGCCAATTTATAAAGTCCTGAGTCCTCGTAACTGGACATCCACCTCTCCTTTTGCTACCCTGCTACCTTGCTACCTGCTACTCTGCTACTTGTTACTCAAGCAACGCAAAGAATCTCGCCGGCGACCCCTCCGCGCCGCGCATTTTAATGAAGGGGGCGAAGAATTGGAAGCGGCGGCCAACGGGCAATTGGGAGAAGTTGGTCAACTGCTGCATCAGAATGGCCCCGTTTTCCAGGATGATTTTGTGGATGATGAACTCTTCGGAGGTGAAGTCGGGCAGGCGGGCGCAGTACTCGCTAAAGCAGTCAAAGCCGATGGCTTTGGCCCCGCGCTCAATCAGCCATTGGGCGGCTTCGGGGGCGCAGTAGGGCGACTCCAGGTAGTAGGTGGGGAAGTTGCCCCACTGCTTCTCGGTCCAATCGGTGCGCACCAGCACAATATCGCCCTTGCTCACCATTTGGGCATGGCTCTCCATATCGGCCACCGAGATTTCGTGGTTGGCTTGGGCAAAGCTTAAATCTACCACCAGGGCTTGACCAAACACTCGCTCCAGCGAGACATCGGCGGCGGTTTCGCCATCAGCCTGGACATGTTTGGTGAAATCCACGTGAGAGCCGGTATGCAGCACCATCTCCACCTTGCTGGCCTGCCAAAAGCCGGGGCCGCGATGGAAACTGGTCAATTTAAGCTGCTGGTTAACCGAGGGCGGGCTGAGGGTGGCCTCGCCGATTTCAACGGATAAGTCAATGATGCGTGGCATCTGTGCCTCCATTTTTAGTGACCGCCGACCACTGACCGCCGACCGCACCTACCCTAACCCTCCACCTACCAGGGGGAGGGCAGGAAGGGGGTTATGGTGGTCAGCCGTCGGCAGTCGGCGGTCATTCTTGTGCTTGTTGGTTTAACTTGCCCAACCCCTGCTTGATCAGGGTATTGGCAATGCCCTCAATAAAGCGCGAGTCTAAATGGCCCAGCGGCCCGCTGATGATGGCCTGGCCTTCGTACTCGATGACACAGGCCTCTTCGCTGACCGGGTGCAGTCTAAACGAAGCCGTGCCTTTGACTGCGCCCGGCGAGCCGGTCACTTCTCCGGCCAGGCGACAGTAGCCCGGTTCTTCGCGCTCGATGAGTTTAACATAGGTTTGGTAAACGCCGACCACCGCCGGCAGCCGGAGCTGGATTTGGCCGCGATACTCGTCGGGGCTGACCTGCTCCAGGCTCTCACAGCCGGGGATAAAGGCGACCAGGGCTGCCGGGTCATAAATCAGCGACCAGATGCGTTCTCGCGGGGCGGTAAAGGTGTAACGGTTGGCAATCTTCATAGATTTTAGCCGGGGTGCTCCATCAGCTCGCTTAACTTCTGCTGCACCCGATCCAAATGCTGCAACATGGCCTGTTGGGCTGCAGCGGGGTCGTGGGCTTTGAGGGCCGCCACGATGGCTTGATGATCCCTGGCCCCGTGTTGGGTCAGGCCGGGAATCTTGGTGGTGCGAGCGCGGCTGACCAAGCCCAGTTGGCTGATCGAGTCCATAAAGCGGGCCAGCAGGGCATTGCGAGCCGCCGCCGTAACGCGTTTGTGAAATTCCAGGTCGGCTTCTAAAAAACCGTCAGGATTATCGGCCATCGCCACAGATTTGGCCAGGCATGCCTCCAAATCTTCCAGTTCTGCGGGCGTGATGCGCTGCGCCGCCAGGGCGACCAGGCCCACCTCTACAATTTTCCGGGCTTCGATTAATTCGATAATGGTAGAGTCGCTGAGAGAGAAGAGCAGATTCAGCGGCTCGGACAGGAGGGCCGGCTCTAGCGAGCTAACATAAGTGCCGTCGCCTTGCCGGATTTCGATGATGTTCAAAATGGAGAGAGCTTGAAGCGCTTCTCGCAGAGAGGGGCGGCTGACCTGCATCATGACTGCCAGTTCACGCTCTGGAGGAAGCCTGTCGCCCGGCCGGAGTTGTTTTTCTTTGATCAGGGAGAGCAGCCGGGCGGCTATTTTTTTGGGGAGGACATCTTTGGCAAATGGCTCGAAGGTTACATCCATTGTAACTTCACCATGCTCAATCATTGGTCAAATGGTAAGACCATTATAACCCTACTGGTGGGAACTGTCAACTTCTACGACGGCCTGGCGTTTGTGCCAGTCATCGGCAAAGAGGTTGAAATGAATTTTTTGGTAGGGATGCGCCCGGATCACCTCTTCATTCAGGGTAACGCCCAGGCCGGGCGCAGTGGGCAGGGCAAAGTAGCCGTCCACCACCTCCGGCAGGCCGGGCGCTGCTTCTTTTACATAAGCTTCGGCAAAGTCGTTGAAATGTTCCTGGATTTTGAAATTGGAGGTGCAGGCGGCCAGGTGCAGCGCCGCCGCCGTAGAGACCGGCCCGCCCACATTGTGCGGCGCAACCAGGATGTAGTACGCCTCGGCCCAGGCTGCCAGCTTTTTGACGTTTAAGATGCCGCCGCAGTGGGTAATATCGGGCTGGATGATGTCGGCGGCTTGCAGTTCAAAGAGTTCGCGGTACTCGTACAGGGTATTCAACCGCTCGCCGGTGGCTACCGGGATGCCCAACGGAGCAATAGCCTCGGCGGCTTTTTTGAGGGCGGCTAGATTCTCCGGCGGCACCGGCTCCTCCACCCACTCCGGTTTAAAAGGGGCCAGCTCCCGCGTCAGCTCTACGGCGGTGACGGGATTGAAACGCCCGTGCATTTCAATCAACAGATCCACCTCCGGCCCCACCGCATCTCGCACGGCTTCGGTCAAAGCAATAACCCGGTTTTTCTCGGCCCGGTCGAGTTCATAAAAGCCTGCGCCAAAGGGGTCAAACTTGAGGGCGCGGTAGCCTTTGGCGATGACCTGTTTGGCGGCGGCGTGAAATTCTTCCGGGGTGCGTTCAACGGTGTACCAGCCGTTGGCATAAGCCTTGATTTTGTTACGCACCGCGCCGCCTAGCAAACGATATACCGGCTGGCCCAGGGCTTGCCCCACAATATCCCAGCAGGCAATTTCGATCAAGGCCATGCCGGTCATCACCAGTTCGCCGGCCCGGCCAAAATCCTCTCGGAACATGCGCTGGGTGAGGCGCTCAATCTCAAACGGGTCGCTGCCGAGCACAAAACGGGGCACAGCCTCGCTCAAATAGCCCAGGACGGCCTCGGTGCGATTGATGACGCGCGCCTCGCCAACCCCGGTCAAGCCTTCATCCGTTTCTACTTTGACAAAGGTGATGTTGCGCCAGTTAGTGCCCAAAACCAGGGGCGTCACTTTGGTGATTCTCATCGGTTTACCTCTTTCAATAGAATCATGGGGCGAATTAACTTTTTATTTGAGGGGATGAAACCCTTTCCCAAAGGCTTGGTGGGCTACCCCGATGGTGACAAAGGCGGTGGGGTCAACCTGGCTGACAATCTGCTTTAAGTCGTTAACTTGAGGCCGGTAAATGGTGCAGATGAGCATGGCGTGGGTTTGGCCGGTGTAGCTGCCGGTGATGGGCCACTGGCTCACCCCCCGTCCCAGGCCGGCAATCAAGGCGCGGGCCAGTATTTCCGGCTGGTTGGTGATGATGGTGGCGGTGCGGACGCTGCTCGGCCCTTCCAGGGTGTAGTCGGAAGCCATGCCCGCCAGCACCAGCGTTAACAAAGCATATAGGGCAATCTCCCAGCCAAAAACTGCTCCGGCGGTCAGAATAATCACGCCATCGGTGTAAAGATAAACCTGGCTCAAGGGGGCGCCGGTTTTTTGCTGAATGATCCGGCCAATGATGCCCGTGCCGCCAATGGTTCCCCCGGCCTGGTAAACCAGCCCCCCGCCGACGCCGCCCACCAGCCCGGCATACAAGGCGTTGAGCAAAATATCTTTGGTCAGGGGATAATTCCCCAGGACAGCCGGCAAATAGGCTACAAACAGGTCGGTGGCGATAGAAAAAATAAAAACGGCCAGGATGGTGCGGATAACAAACGGCCAGCGTCCCAGGTAAAAATAACCCAGGATGAGCAGGGGCACGTTCATAATCAAATAGAGTGTCCCCACCGGCCAGCCGGTAAAGTGGTTAATGATGATGCTCACGCCGCCAATACCACCCGCCGCAATATCATAGGGCACTTGAAACAGGCTGTACCCCAGCGCCGCCAGAATAACCCCAATCAAGATAATCAAATAGCGTTGAACTTCGCCCCAAATGCGCCGCATTTTGCCTGCAGCCGGCCTGGCATCCTGGCTAAGAGGGGCAGCCGCCTGCTCCACCGCCGGAGCGGGCGGCGGTGTGTTTAAAGGTGCGGGGTCTGAATGTTGCATCTCAATTTCCTCCAGACAAGCATAATGCTTTACCGGATTATAAATAGAAGCTCCATGTTTTAGCAACTGGGCTTTGTGACTTTAGGGCAAGCAAGTTAATGACCTATGGCCCTCTCAATTTGGTGACTTTTGCACCTTTTGGTTGGCGGAGTTTTGGTGTATGCTAGATAATGGCTCGATAGTTATCTCTAACCCAACTCAATTTTGGTGCCTGTCTATGAAGATTCTCCAAACCTACCATGCTACCCCTGAACTTACCCGGCTAGAATTGAGCCAGCAAATCAGCGAGCTAAAAAGTCTGGCGGCTAAATATGAGCAGCAAAGCGCCCAGCAGGCCAGGCAGCTTGAAGTTGAACACCAGCGGCTTATGCTGGCCGAAGCCTTGTACCGCACCGGGGCGGTGTTGAGCAGTTCTCTCAACTATGAAGAAGTGCTTGACCGCATCCTGGAGCAGGTCAAACAATTGATACCCCACGACGCCGCCTCGATTATGCTCGTTAAAGATCAAACAGCCCGCACCTTTCGCTGGCGTGGTTACACCCAATTTGGCGCTAAGGATGAAGGCGTCCCCC
>CAZDMM010000231.1:0-1592 GCA_964505845.1 uncultured Caldilineaceae bacterium | reverse complement strand
CGCCGCTACGCCAACCCTGCGAGTGATGCAAGAAACAACCCGGCCCCTGGTAATTCCGTTTGTGGAGAGCGACGATACCTGGGTAAAAAATCCAGAAGGAGATTGGATCAAATCCTATCTGGGCGCTCCGCTGCTGGTTCAAGATAACGTTATTGGCTTTTTGAACCTGAACAGCGTTACCCCTGGTTTTTTTGGGGAGCATTACCTGGAACCGTTCCAACTTTTTGCCCGGCAGGCTGCTCTGGCCCTGGAGAATGCCCGGCTGCACGACGAAGGGCGGCAGGAGGTTATCAAGCGGGTGCGGGCCTTGCGCCAGGAGCGAAACTTTATTTCCGCCGTGCTGGAGACGGCCGGCGCGCTGGTGATGGTGCTCAACCGGTATGGCCGGATCATTCGCTTTAACCGGGCCTGCGAGCAAACCACCGGCTATTCTTTTGACGAAGTAAAGGGTAAATATTGGTGGGATTTATTCTTACCTGCCGATAAAATTGATTCTGTCAAAGCCGACTTTGCGGCCCTGGGACGGAACCACACCTCAACCCGGTCCGAAAGCGACTGGATTACCAAGGCCGGGCAGCGGCGGCTTATTGCCTGGGCCAACACCGTTCTGTTTGACTCGCATGGCGCTATAGAGTATATCCTCAATACCGGCATTGATTTGACCGAACGCAAACAGGCAGAAGAGGCGCTGGCCTCAAGCAAAGAGCGTTTTCGTGAGGTGATCCGCTCCATCAGCGACCATGTGTATGTAACCGAAGTTGCCGCCGATGGCAGGCGTTCAAATCACTACCTCTCCCCTCACGTTGAAACCCTCACCGGCTACCCCATAGAAAAATTTACCGACGACTGGGCCTTTTGGCCTTCCCGGGTGATTCACCCAGATGACCGGGCCGCCGCCGCCAATCAAGCTAACCAGTTGGCCCTGGGTCAAAATTGTGAGATGGAATACCGGCTGGTTAAGGCTAACGGAGAGATTATTTGGGTACGTGATAGCGCCAGGGTGCAAAACCGGGATTCCTCCAGAATTATCTATGGCGTTGTCAGCGATGTGACCGCCCGTAAACAGTCGGAGGAAGTGCTCAAAGCCACCAACCAGCAACTCCAGGCCTTAACCGACCGCTTGCAGCAAGAGTTAACGTTAGCCCAAAAAATTCAGCAAAGTTTATTGCCGCATGATCACCCGGTCTGGTCGGCGTTAGATTTAGCCTGTTACAGCGCCCCGGCCAGAGAGGTTGGCGGCGATTTCTATGCCTATCACGCCTTTGAAAGCACAGGCGCCTTGCCCCGCTTTGCCATTGCGGTGGGAGATGTTTCCGGCAAAGGGATGCCGGCCGCGTTGCTCATGGCCGCCAGCTTCACCGTGCTCCAATCGGCCATGCCCCAGGCCAATGCCCCCAAGGATTTATTGAACAAGCTTGACCTGGCCCTGGAGCCATATACCAAAACCACCAACCAGAATTGCGCTCTGTGTTATGCTGAAATTATGCCTCAGCCGTCTGCGGCCGGTGAGGCTGCTTCAGAGACGGTGATGCGGGTAGCCAATGCCGGCTGTATCGTCCCTCTCATTTGTCGCGCCCATAACGGGGTTGAGT
>CAZDMM010000230.1:0-9923 GCA_964505845.1 uncultured Caldilineaceae bacterium | reverse complement strand
GTCTTTTTGACCGGTTTGTGTGCGCGCTTGGGGGTGTGGTTGGGGGTGGCTCTGCCGGTGATGATTTTGTTTTGGGTTAATCTGTTTGTGGCCCGCTGGCAGGCCCTTTACCACTCGCCCTCTTACAGCGAGGATTCCCTGATTGCGCCCAAATTTGTGGCCTGGTTGATCTGGCTGGTAGGGCTGGGTCTGGGCTGGCTGGCCGGTTTGGGCGCTTCAAGCAACTGGCTGCCCTTTCTCAGCTTTCTCAACCAGCGCCCTTTTAACGTGGCCGACCCCATCTTTAATCAGGATGTTAGCTTTTATGTTTTTGCTTTGCCCCTGTATCACTTTGGGCAAAGCTGGCTGGTGGCCGCCCTGTTTTTGTCCCTCATGGGCGCAGCGGCGGTGTACCTGCTGGCGCAGCAAAACGATTTAACCCGAGGCCGGCTGGTGATTCTGCCGCATGTGCAGCGCCACCTCTCCATTTTAGGTTTCTTTATCTTTGTGGCCTTTGCCTGGGGCCACTGGTTGGATTTGTTTGACCTGCTGTATTCGCCGCGTGGGGTGGCCTTTGGGGCCAGCTACACCGATATTGCGGTGGAACTGCCGGCCCTGTGGGTGATGGTGGCGGTGGCGGTGGCCGTAGCGGTGGCTTTGCTGGTCAACATTTGGGTGCGGCGCACGGTGATCATTTTGCTGGCGATACTGGTGTGGATAATTGCCGGAATTGTGGGCGAAGGCGTTATACCGGGCCTGGTGCAGCGCTACGTGGTAGAACCCAATGAGCTGGCCCGCGAAGCGCCTTATATCGAGTATAATATCCGTTTTACCGGCCTGGCTTACGGCCTGGATAAAATCCAGGAGCGCGATTTTAGCCAGGTGGAGCCGCTGACCGCCCAGGCCGTGCAAGAAAGCGCCTCTACCCTGCAAAATATTCGGCTGTGGGATTACCGGCCCTTGCAGCAAACCTACCAGCAAATTCAGGCCATCCGCCCCTACTATCGCTTTCATGATATTGACCTGGATCGCTACACCGTTGCGGGGCAGGTGCGACAAGTGACCCTGGCGGCGCGGGAATTGGATAAATCTCAGTTGGCCTCGCCCACCTGGCTCACCCAAAAGATGCAGTTTACACACGGTTACGGGGTGGTGGTCAACCCGGTTAACGAAGTGACCCCCGACGGTCTGCCCCAATTGTGGGTTAAAGACCTGCCGCCCAAATCCGGCCTCGGTTTAGAGATTACCCGCCCCGAAATCTATTACGGCCAACTGACCGATGATTATGTGTTTGTGCGCACCAAAGAGCGGGAGTTTAACTACCCCAGCGGCGAGCAGAATGTCTATACCAACTACGAGGGCAGCGGCGGCGTGCCTTTAGACAGTTACCTTAAGCGCCTGGCCTTTGCCCTGCGCCTAGCCGACATCAACGTTCTGCTCAGCCAGGATTTTACTAACGACAGCCGGGTGATGCTCTTCCGCGACATTACCGAGCAGGCCCGCCGCCTGGCTCCCTTTCTGGAATATGATAAAGACCCCTACCTGGTCATCAGCCCGGAGGGGGCGCTTTACTGGCTGCAAGATGCCTATACCACCTCAAGCCGCTACCCCTACTCAGAGCCGATTGGCGACCTTAACTACATTCGCAACTCGGTTAAGGTGGTGACCGACGCCTACAACGGGCGGGTTGCTTTTTACGTGGCCGACCCGTCCGATCCCTTGATTCAAGCCTACGGGGCCATTTTCCCCAGCCTGTTTACCCCGCTGGAGCAAATGCCCGGCTGGCTGCGCCCTCACCTGCGCTACCCGGAAGACATGTTCAGCATCCAGGCCCAGCTTTACCGCACCTACCATATGCATGATGTCAACGTCTTCTATAATAAGGAAGACCTGTGGCAGATTCCCCTGGAAACGCTGGGCGGCGATACCCAGCCGGTGGAACCTTATTACGTGATGCTGCGCCTGCCTGGCCAGAACGAGGCGGAGTTTGCGCTGACCCAGCCTTTTACGCCCAACAACAAGGATAACCTGGTGGCCTGGCTGGCCGGTCGCTCCGATGGCGAGCGGTATGGGCAGTTGATTGTGTACCGCTTCCCCAAGCAGGAATTGGTTTATGGGCCGCTGCAAATAGAGGCCCGCATTGACCAGAACCCCGAAATTTCGGCCCAGCTTACCCTGTGGAGTCAAAGCGGTTCGGAGGTGATTCGCGGCAATCTGCTGGTTTTGCCCATCAACAACTCGCTTTTGTATGTTGAGCCGCTCTACCTGCGGGCCACCAACGGCCAGATTCCGGAACTTAAGCGCGTCATCCTGGTGGCCGGTGAAAAGGTGGTGATGCGGGAGACATTGGCTCAAGCCCTCACCGCCTTGTTTGGTCAGGCCATATCCACGCCCGCTCCCGCAGGCGGTGAAACTCCGGCCACCCCACCACCGGCCACTCAAACCGAGTCGCTTGACAACAACATTAGTCAATTGGCCCGCGCTGCTTCTGCTCATTATGAAGCGGCTCAAAAAGCCTTGCAGCAGGGCGACTGGGCTACCTATGGCGAAGAGTTGAAGCAGATGAAGGCCGCCCTGGATGCCCTGGTGCGGGCCACCAGTCAGCCATAAATGCCACCGATTGAGTATCTGCTCTTAATTGCCTCCTTGCTTTTAACCCTCAGCATCCTGGCCAGTAAAGCCTCCCACTGGCTGGGGATACCGGCCTTGCTCCTGTTTTTACTGGTGGGGATGCTGGCCGGCTCCGACGGGCCGGGCGGAATCTATTTTGATAATCCCTGGCTGGCCCAACTGCTGGGGGTGATGGCCCTGGTGCTCATCCTGTTTCACGGCGGCCTGGATACCCGGTGGAGCAGCATCCGGCCGGTGTTGGGGCCGGGTTTGGCCCTGGCCACGGTGGGGGTCTTTATCACCGCCTCGCTGGTCGGCGGTTTTGCGGCCCTCCTGCTGGGGTTTTCGCCCCTGGTTGGGCTGCTGTTGGGCGCCATTGTCTCTTCAACCGATGCCGCTGCCACCTTTACCGTGCTTCGCTTGCGCAGCGTCCGCTTGAAAGGGCAGCTTGAACCGCTGCTGGAGCTAGAATCCGGCAGCAACGACCCGATGGCCGTTTTACTAACCATTGGCTTCATCCAACTACTATCGGATCCGCAGGCGTCACTGACCGGTTTGCTGTTGATGTTTGTACAGCAAATTGCCCTGGGGGCGGTGTTGGGCTATGCGTTTGGCCGGGCAGCGGTTGTCATCGTCAACCGGCTGCGGCTGCAGGCCGAAGGGCTTTACCCGGTCTTAACCTTATCGCTGACCCTGCTCAACTACGGGCTGACCACTTGGCTGGGCGGCAACGGCTTTTTGGCGGTCTACCTGACCGGGCTGGTTTTGGGTCAAGCCGACTTTATCCACAAGAAAAGCCTCATGCGCTTTCATGATGGCCTGGCCTGGTTGATGCAAATTGTCATGTTCCTCACCCTGGGCTTGCAAGTTTTTCCCTCGCGGCTGTGGCCCATTATTGGCCTGGGGCTGTTGGTTTCGGCTTTTTTGATCTTTGTGGCCCGGCCGGTCAGCGTCTTTATCGCCCTGGCCTGGACTAAAATAAGCCTCAATGAGAAGGGCATGATCGCCTGGGTGGGGCTGCGGGGCGCTGCGCCCATTATCCTGGCGACGTTTCCCCTGCTGGCCGGCGTGCCCCAGTCGGACATGATCTTTAACTTGGTCTTCTTTATTGTGTTGACCTCGGTGTTGATCCAGGGCACTTCGCTGTCGCTGGTGGCCCGCTGGCTAAAAGTAGACGCTGTTCTGCCGCCCAAAGTCAGCTACCCCCTGGAGGCTGTGTCGGGCAATCCCCTCAAAAACCAATTGGCCGAGCTTGAAATCTCGGCCAACTCGACTGCGGTGGGGCGACAAGTGCTAGACCTGGGGCTGCCGGCCGGGGTTTTGATCGTGCTGATCAGCCGGGACAATGAATTTATTGTACCGAGCGGGGGAACTATCCTGGAAGCCGGGGACAAGTTGTTAGTCCTGGCCGATAAAGCCGCTCTAGCCCACATCCGCCCCCATTTTGAGTTAAACGTTGAACGTTAAACGTTTCAACGTTCTAACGTTCTAACGTTTAACCTTCAAACGCTGCAAATCCTTCAAGGCTTTATCCCGGTACACCCCGCTGGTGTCCCAATCAATCACCCGTTGGTACTCCACCCTGGCCGAACTTGACTGCCGGTTGGTTTCATACAGCCGGGCCAGGTAATAGCGGACGCTGATAGCATTGGGGTTTAATTCCAAAGCTCGCCGCAGAGCGGCCTGGCCGCCGTCGGGGGCGCCGGCAAAAAATTGCATCTGGCCGAGCAGTTCGTAGGCTTGGGCGTTATTTTGATCCAACTCGATGATCTCTCTGAGCAGGGGGATACCGGCTTCATTGAGGCGATAATTTTGGCTGAGATAAAAACGGGCCAGCAGCAGCCGGAACTGGGGGTCATTTTTAGAAAGCTCGACGGCCACTTTATAGCCGGCCTCAGCCGCCGCCGGAAAACCCTGCTCGGCCAACGTTCCGGCCAATTCGGCGTAAATGGCGGCGTTATCGGGGTCAAGCATAACGGCCTGGTTAAATAAATCATTGGCGGCTTTTAGCTCACCCTGCTGCCGTAAATAGATGCCTTCAAAGTAAAGGGGCAGGGCCGATTTGGGGTCGGTGTGGCGAGCCTGCTCAAATAGCTCTGGCCGGGGTTGACCCGCCTCGGCCTGGGCATAGCCTAAAAAGGCCAGGGTTTCGGCGTCGCCCGGCTGCAGCTCATTAGCAACGCTCAAAGCGTGAATCGCCAGCGGCCACAATTGGATTTGCGCCAGGGCGATGCCGGCGGCTTTGGCTACGGCGGCCTGCGGCGATTGGGCCGTGAAGGGGGCCAATGCTTTCAAAAGGTAATCGCGCCGGGCTACCAAACTCGACCGGATGGCCTGGGCTTCCGGCTGAGTGGGTGAGGCTGGGGCGAGAGCGCCGGCTTTTAGGATTTCAGTTGCGGCGGATAAATCGCGGGGGGCCGTCAAAGCGGCCAGGTACCACCAGGCTTCGGGGTCAACTTGTTCCTGTTCAAAAGCCGCCTGGGCCGCCGGAAAGTTAAGCAGGGCCAGGTGAGTCCGCCCCAGGCCGGTAAAGCCGCCGGGCAGGTGCGGGTCAAGGGTGATGGCCTCTTGCCACCAGGGCAGGGCTTTGTGGGGCCGGCCCTGCTGCAGCAGGGCTTCGGCCAGGCCGGCCTGGGCCGCCGGGCTGCGCGGCTGGCGGGCCAGGGCGCGGTTAAAGGCATCCTCGGCCAGCAGCCAGCGATGCTGGGCCAGGTAAATCTGCCCCAGTTTCAGCAGCGGCGTACTTTTGTCGGGATGCACGGCGGCGGCGTCTTCCAGCAGGCTAATGGCTTCGCCGTAGCTGCGCCGGCCGATGAGCGTCTCCGCCTGGGATAGATAGTTGCTCAAAGGGACAGCCTGCGGCTGCGGCACACAGGCGGCCAGAACCAGCAGTAGCCAGCTTAAGAGGATGATTTTGGCAATAGTGCGGCTATGCATGGTAATTAGAGATTAGAGATTGGAGATTGGTAATTGGTAATTATCAATCTCTAATCTCCAATCTCCAAATTATAGCATAAAGCCAATTATTTCTACACTCTGTCGGGGCGTGGTATAATCACGCTTGTTTGTTAAAGGAGGCTCCTATGGATTTTGAACTCAATGAAGAGCATAAAATGATCGAGCGCATGGTTTACGATTTTGCGCGGAAAGAAATTCTGCCCATTATCAGGGAACACGACCGCAACCACACTTTTCCGTATGAGCTTCTGCCCAAAATGGCCGAGCAAGGCTTTATGGGCGTCTGTTTGCCGGTGCGCTACGGCGGGGCCGGCATGGATTATATCTCGCTGGGGTTGGTTTCCGAAGGGCTGGAGTGGGGCGACTCTTCGGTGCGGGAGACGATTGCCGTGCATCTGGGGCTGCACGCCATGCCCATTTTTCAGTGGGGCAGCGAGGAGCAAAAGCGCCAATTCCTGCCCTTGTTGGCGACCGGCCAAAAGATCGGCTGTTTTGGGCTGACCGAACCGGGGGCCGGCTCCGATGTGGCCAATATGGCCAGCCGCGCCCGCAAAGAGGGCGATCACTACATTCTGAACGGCGAAAAGATGTGGATTACCCTGGCCGATGTGGCCGACCAAATGCTGGTCTTTGCCAAAACCGACCCGGCAAAGGGTGCTAACGGTATCACCGCTTTTATTGTGGAGCGGGGCTGGCCGGGATTGACGACCGGTACTATCACGGGTAAAATGGGCGTTCACGCCAGCAACACCGGCTGGATCAACATGTCAAACACCCCGGTTCCCGAAAGTTGCCGGTTGGGCGAAGAGGGCGAAGGCTTTAAAATTGCTATGAGCTGCCTGGACAACGCCCGCTACACCGTCGCCGCCGGGGCGGTCGGCCTGATGAAGTTCTGCCTGGAAGCCTCGGTCAAATATGCCCACGAGCGTAAAACCTTTGGCCAGCCCATCGCCGAGCACCAACTGGTGCAGCAAATGATCGCCTTTATGCAGCAGCGTATTGATGTGGGCGAGCTGCTGGTGCGCAAAGTAGGCTGGCTGAAGAACAAGGGGGTGCGTAACACCCGCGAAACCAGCATGGCCAAATGGTTCTGCACCGATGCCGCTTTTGCCACCGCCAACGACGCGGTGCAAATTCACGGGGCTTACGGCTATTCCGATGAGTACGGGGTGGAGCGCCACCTGCGCAACAGCAAAAGCGCCGTAATTTACGAAGGCACCAGCCAGATTCACCAGTTGATGCAGGCCGGCTACACCCTGGGTTTCCGGCAAGACAAGCCCATGCGCTGTGAAATGCCGGCCTATGATCCTGAGTATTGGCAGGCCGAAGCGTAACAGACCGCCGACCGCAGAGGGCAGACCGCCGCAAATTCCCGGTCTGCCGTCCCCGGTCGGCGGTCCACCCAAAATATAACTTCAAGGATAAGGTATGAACATCATCACTCTCATCAAACAAGTGCCTGATACAGCGCAACTTTCCAGCAGTATGGATGGCCTCAAGCTGATGGCCGAAGGCGGAGCCAGGATTGTCAATCCCTGGGATGAGTACAGCCTGGAAACCGGGATTCAACTGAAAGAGCAGCATGGCGGCAAAGTGACCGTTTTATGCCTGGGCAAACCGGATTCGGTGGAAGCCCTGAAGCGGGGCATCGCTATGGGCGTGGACGAAGCTATCCTCATCTCCGACCCTGCCCTGGAAGGGAGCGACAGCCTGGCGACAGCGCGGGCCTTGGTAGCCGCCATCAAGAAAATTGGCAGCTTTGATTTGATTATCGGGGGACGCTCCGCCATTGACGGCAACACCGCCGCCACCGCCGTACAGGTGGCCGCCCTGCTGGGCGTCCCGCAGATTTCATACGTGGCTGCTCTCAAAGCGGTTGACCCGGCTGCCGGGAAAATC
Source organism: uncultured Caldilineaceae bacterium (assembly GCA_964505845.1). GTDB lineage: Bacteria > Chloroflexota > Anaerolineae > 4572-78 > J111 > DSQQ01. Next base: position 2,477 of record CAZDMM010000230.1, on the reverse strand, counting down.
ATCGCCGTGCGGCTGATGGAGCATGGCCGTGAAACGGTCAGCAGCAAGCTGCCGGCGGTCATCACGGTGGTCAAAGAGATCAACGAGCCGCGCTACCCCAGCTTCATGGGCATTCGCAAAGCCGCCAAAGCCGCCATCCCCACCTGGGGCCTGGCCGACCTGGACTTAAGCCCCAACCAGGTAGGCGTGGCCGGCTCACAGGTCAGTTGGCCGCAGGTCAGCCTGCCGCCGGTGCGTGAAGGTGGGGCGCAAATTATCAACGGCTCGCCCGCCGAGGCCGCCAAAACCCTGGCCGACAAGCTGGCCGCAGAGAAGGTGATCTAATGTCAAACAACGTACTTGTCTGGATTGAACAAAATAATGGCGTCGCCGATTCGATCTCGTGGGAAACCTTGGGGGCGGCTCGCCGGGTGGCGGATAGTTTGGGCGGTCAAGCGGCGGCCCTGGTGATGGGTGAAAAGGTGGGCAATCTGGCCGGGCAGGCCGTTCAATATGGGGCCGACCAGGTTTTTGTGGCCGATGACGCCACCCTCAAACATTTTCGGCTGGAGCCGTATGCCGCCGTTTTGACCAAGGTAGCCCAGGAGCAGCAGCCCGCCGCGCTGTTGCTGGGGGCCAGCAACGCCGGTTTGGAACTGTCGGCTTATGTGGCGGCTCAATTGGGGGTGGGCCTGGCGGCCGATGGGATTGATGTGGCGGTGGAAGGTGGCCAGTTGGTGGTGACGCGCCCGGTGCTGGTGGGCAATGTGCTGGCCAAGGTGGTTTTTGGCCCGGCCCGACCCCAGATAGTTACGCTGCGCCGGCGGGTGTTCCCTATGCCGGAGGCCGACGCCGGCCGCACCGGCCAGATAACCTCGGCAGCGGCGGTGATGGCCGAAGCCGATATTGCCACCAAAGTGGAAGGCGCTGAAGCGGCCACCAGCGAGGTCAGTTTGACCGATGCCCGCATCATCGTGTCCGGGGGGCGGGGAGTCGGGGGGCCGGAAGGCTTTGCCCCGGTCAAAGCCCTGGCCGAAGCCCTGGGCGGGGCGATGGGGGCCAGCCGGGCCGCGGTGGATGCCGGCTGGGTGCCTTATGCTCACCAGGTGGGCCAAACCGGCAAAACCGTGCAGCCTGATTTGTATATTGCCTGCGGCATCTCCGGGGCTATCCAACATTTGGCCGGCATGAAAACCTCCAAGCTGATTGTCGCCATCAACAAAGACGCCGAAGCGCCGATCTTTAAATACGCGCACTACGGCATTGTGGGCGATCTGTTCCAGTATCTTCCGGCCTTAACCGAGGAATTCAAGCGGCGGTTGGGGCGTTGAAATTAGTTTTATTAGTGAAATCAGGGCGTGGTTCAAACTCGCTTGACGTTGTTTATCACGTAAAACGTAAAACGTAATGGTTGATTGTCGAAAAATCATTACGTTTTAGAGCCAAAGGCCCCCTGGTGGCGTTTTAGAAACATCAGAATTTGGGAGGATTTGAATCTTGGAACTCCCTAGATGACAACGCACCACGCACCACGCAATACGCAGTATACTACATCAAATAACTTTTTGAGAAGCGCCCGTGCGAATTAGAGTTGACTCCGTTGGCTGCCGTTTGAATATTAGCGAAGTGGAAGAAATGGCCCGCTGCTTTGCCAGCGCCGGCCATCGTTTGGTGGGGCCGGGTGATCTGGCCGATCTGTACGTCTTCAATAGCTGCGCCGTGACTCATGTGGCGGCCCAAAAATCACGCCAGATCATTCGCCAGATGCGCCGGGCCAATCCCCAGGCAGCGGTGGTGGTGACGGGCTGCTACGCCCAACTATCGCCGGAGGTGATGGAGAGCCTGGGGGTAGATTTGGTGGTCGGCAATGAGGACAAGGACCGGCTGCCGCAAATTTTGGCCGAGGCCGGCCTGCTGCGCGACGCCGACCCCATCCCGGCGGTGGATGCGTCCTCTTTTCTGGTGTATCCTTCGCCCCCTGTGGGGGGGACAGAGGGGGGGCACACCCGCGCCTTCGTCAAGGTGCAGGATGGCTGCGATAATCGCTGCACCTTCTGCATCGTCACGGTGGCGCGGGGGGCCGGCCGCAGCCGCTCGCTGGCCGAAGTCATCGCGGAGATCAACCGCCTGGTGGGGTTGGGTTATCAAGAGGCGGTTTTGAGCGGCGTCCACCTGGGTTCCTATGGGCATGACCGGGGCGAGGCGCACGGGCTGCACCGGCTGGTGCAGGCTATTTTGAGCGAAACTGACCTGCCCCGCCTGCGGCTGTCGTCGCTGGAGCCGTGGGATTTGAACCCGGCCTTTTTTGAGTTGTGGCAGGATGAGCGGCTGCTGCCGCACCTGCATTTGCCGCTGCAAAGCGGCTGTGACGCCACCTTGCGGCGCATGGCTCGCCGCACCAGCCAGGCCCAGTTTTCCCGGTTGGTGCAAGCCGCCCGTGCTGTTATCCCTGATTTAGCCGTGACCACCGACCTGATTGTGGGTTTCCCCGGTGAAAC
>CAZDMM010000229.1:4069-9965 GCA_964505845.1 uncultured Caldilineaceae bacterium | reverse complement strand
GATCCCCGGCATGCATTATTTCTTGCGGCCAGAGATCAAACTTCAGGATGGCTATCGCCGCTCCCTGAAGAACAGAAAAAATGAGATTTTTTATACCGGCAATGACCAAAAAGGGTTGGTGATTTTTTTGGGGGATGAGCCTCATCTCAATGCCGAACAGTATGCCGAAGCCTTTTTTGACATAGTTGAGGCCCTGGCAGTCAAGCGGGTGGTGGTGTTGGGGGGAGTCTACGGCGAGGTGCCTTATGACAAGGAACGGCAAGTTTCTTGCGTGTACAGCCTGCCCCGCATGAAAAAAGAACTGCACGATTACGCGCTCCGCTTTTCTGATTACGAGGGCGGGGTTAGCATTGGCTCTTATCTGGCCGATCAAGCCGAGCAGCGCGGCATTGAGTATCTGACCCTGTATGGCTTTGTGCCCGCTTACGATTTTACCGAGGTCGCCCCCAATTTGCAGGGAGTCATGATTGAAAACGACTTCAAAGCCTGGTATGATGTGATGCGCCGGCTCAACCACATGTTTCAACTACAGTTAGACTTGTCGGACCTGGCCCGGCGCAGTGATGAACTCATCCTGGCTGTGGAAGAAAAGCTGGCCGATTTGGAACAAAAAGCGCCTCAACTGAAGTTGAAAGAGTACCTGGAGCAAATCTCCCAGCAATTTACCGAAATGCCTTTTATGCCCCTCGATGAAGTGTGGGAACGGGAATTGGGCGACCTGCTGAAAGATATGGATGAAGAGTAGCTAGAATTTATAGTTAGGCTTTTTCGCCGTCTGAGTAAGAAAGGACTGGCAGTGATTCCAAACTTATTAAGGAGATGCGCAAATGGCGGCCTACTGTTTCTTCGATGTCTTAGAAGTCATTGATCCTGAGAAATTGGAGAGGTATCAGAAGGGGGTACTCGCCGCAGTTGAACACTACGGTGGGCGCTATCTCATCGTCGGCGGCAAGTGCGATGTCGTCGAAGGCCAGTGGCGGCCAGTGTTCCCCGTGCTCATTGAGTTTCCGAGTCTGGAGCACGCGCACCGCTGGTATGATTCGGAGGAGTATCGGGAACTGAAGGGGTTGCGTCTTGCGGCGACGAGAGGCAATGCCGTGTTCATCGAAGGGACCGGATCCAGGAGGTAGTGGGCTTCTTCCAATCCCCTAACCCGGAGCCAAAGGCCCCCTGTCCCCAGGACGCCCGGCGCTTTGCGTGCCGAAGGCAGGGGCGTGGGTAGGGCGGCAAGGCCAGTCCCCGCGAAAACTTTTCTAGAGAGCGATAGTTATCAAACTCCATGATGATGAAGTGTGTCTTATGCCCGATTATAAAACCTTTTTAACCAAGCTCCACCAGAATTTAAACATTCTCCAGGAGCGAGAAGCCAAATACGGCGGCAACGTCCCCCTGGAGTTGATCAACCAGATCAACGACCATCAAGTAGCCATCAACCTGACCGAGCGGGCTATGCGGGGAACCTTAAGCGAGCCTGACTGGAGCGAGGCCTTGAAGCCGCTTTTGATTGCCATTCAATCTCGCACCGGTGAGCTGGCCAGCACCATCTCCCTGGGTGATATTCAGGGCGGAATTTATCACAGCACCGTGGCGGTAGCCGGCGGCGATGTCACCCAGATTACCTTTAGCACCACCGTCCAGCCAGGCCGCTCCGAACCTGATCCAAAGGCCCTGCGCGAGGCTTACCTCAACCGGCTGCTGGAGCGCACCTCGCACCTCTCTCTGGCCGGGATTGACCCCAAAGCCGCCAGCACCCAATCCGACGCCCGGCTCAACTTGGGCGCCGTTTACACGGCCCTGCTCACCCTCAGCCCGGAGCAGCCCGAAGAATCTGACCCGGCCCAGGATGGCCGCCGCCTTTCGGCTTTGGCCCAGCTTAACCAACACCCGCGCCTGGTGCTGCTGGGCGACCCAGGCAGCGGCAAGAGCACCTTTATTGATTTTGTGACCATGTGTATGGCGGGCGAGTTGTTAGGGCACCCCCAGGTTGGTTTGGCCCAGTTGACGGCCCCTCTGCCGGATGAAGAGGGCAAATTTCAGCCAGAGCGCCAGCCCTGGCAGCACGGCCCCCTGCTGCCGGTAGTCATTACCCTGCGCGATTTTGCCGCGCGCGGCCTGCCGCCCATAGGCCAGCCGGCCACCGCCGAACACCTGTGGCGCTTTATGATGGCCGAACTCAAAACGGCGGCCCTGGAGTCTTATGGCCGTCATTTGGCTGAAGAATTGCACCTGCAGGGCGGCCTGCTGCTGCTAGACGGCCTGGATGAGGTGCCGGAGGCCGACCAACGCCGCTACCAGATTCGACAGGCGATTGAGCAGTTTGCCCGCACTTTTAAACGCTGCCGGATCGTTGTCACCAGCCGCACCTACGCCTACCAGCGCCAAGATTGGCGTTTGCCCGGCTTTGCCGAAGCGGTTCTGGCTCCCTTTACCCTGGGGCAAATCCGCCATTTTGTGGAACGCTGGTACGAGCATATATCGGAGCTGCGCGGCCTGAACTTGGAAAACGCCAGAGGCCGGGCCGAATTGTTAAAACAGGCCGTGCTGGGCAATGAACGCCTGCGCGCCCTGGCCGAGCGCCCGTTGCTGTTGACCCTGATGGCCAGCCTGCATGCCTGGCGGGGTGGCACCCTGCCGGAAAAGCGTGAAGAATTGTATGCCGATACGGTTGACCTGCTCCTGGATTGGTGGGAAAGCCCCAAAGTGGTCAAAAACGCGCATGGGCAGGCGGTGATGCTGGAGCCAAGCCTGGGCGAATGGTTGGCTGTTGACCGGGATGGCGTGCGCCATATGCTCAACGAGTTGGCCTACCAGGCCCATCGTCGCCAGCCCGAATTAACCGGCACGGCCGATATTGCGGAAGAAACGCTGGTGGCGGGCATGCTGCGCCTGAGCCGCAACCCGGACCTCAAGCCGGCCCGTCTGGTAGAATATTTGAGCAACCGGGCCGGTTTGCTGCTGCCGCGCGGTGTGGGGGTGTATACCTTTCCTCATCGCACCTTTCAGGAATACCTGGCCGCCTGCCACCTGACCGATACCGATTACCCGGATTTGGTGGCTGAGTTGGCCCGCCAGGAGCCGCTGCGCTGGCGTGAGGTGGCCCTGTTAGCCGGGGCCAAAGCCGGCCGGGGCAGCGCCTTTGCCATCTGGGCCCTCATTGATGCCCTGTGCTACCGGGAACCCGATACCGATTCGCCGGCCCCGGCCGATGTTTGGGGCGCGCTCCTGGCCGGACAGGCCCTGGTCGAAACGGTCAAACTTAGCCAGATTGGAGAACGCTATCGCTTTATTGTGGAACGGGTGGCCCGCTGGCTGGTGGCAATTTTAACCCAGGAACTGCTGCCGGCAATGGAACGGGTGCTGGCCGGCGATATTCTGGCTAAATTGGGCGACCCCCGGCCAGGGATTGGTGTCCGCGCCAACAGCTTGCCCGATATTCGCTGGCAAGAGGTTCCGGCCGGCCCCTTTGTGATGGGCAGCGACCCGGCCTATGATAAGCTGGCCTTTGCCAGTGAACAGCCGCAGCGCCGCGTAGATTTGCCGGTCTTCAGGATAGCCCAATACCCTATCACCCAGGCCCAGTATCACACTTTTGTCCAGGCCAATGGCTATCAAGAAGCCATTTATTGGAGCCAGGCGCGGGCGGCCGGCTACTGGCTGAATGGGCACGTCAAACGCGCCACCGTTCGGCAGGAGGGGGGCGACATTAAAACCGAGGAAGAGTGGGCTAACACCCCGGCCGAGTTTGGGCCGCAATTTAGCCTTAGCAACCACCCGGTGGTAGGCATCAATTGGTACGAGGCGCTGGCCTTTTGCCAGTGGCTTACCGACCAACTCCATCTGCGGGGCGAGCTTAACCCTTCCGAATTGGTAACATTGCCAACCGAAAGCCAGTGGGAAAAAGCAGCCCGTGGGCCGGCGGCTAACGAGGCGGCGGAGCGGCTTTATCCCTGGGGCCAGGAGCCTGACCCTAACCGGGCCAATTATACCGAAACCGGCTTGGGCGTTACCAGTCCGGTGGGCTGCTTTCCCGGCGGGGCCAGCCCGGCTCGCTGCTGCGACATGGGGGGCAACGTGTGGGAATGGTGCCGCACTAAGTGGCAGGATAACTACGAATATTACCGCGATAACAATGAGTTAACCGGATCGGATCCGCGCGTGGTGCGGGGAGGCGCCTTCAATATCAGCCAGCGGAGTGTGCGCTGCGCCGTGCGGGTGCGAGTCAACCCCTCCTACCGGGCCGGCAACCTGGGCTTTAGAATAATCATAGCCTCCTCAGACAGTTAACCTATCCATGAGCGAGTCAAACTTATCGCAGTTAAACCCTCAAATCTCAATCGTGCTGCCCACCTTCAACGAAGCCGGCAACATCGAACCCCTCCTTGACCGGACGGTGCAAGCCCTGGGGGATTACCCCGGCGGCGTTGAGGTGGTGGTGGTGGATGACAACTCCCCCGACGGCACTTGGCGGCTGGCGGCGGCCAGGGCGCAGCGCGACTCGCGGGTGCGCCTGATTCACCGCACCGCCGAGAGCGGTTTGACCAGCGCCATCAGCCGGGGAATCCGCGAAGCGCGCGGGCGCTGGGTGGGCTGGATGGATTGTGACCTCAGCATGCCCCCGGAAATGTGGCCCCAACTGGCCGCAGCGTTGGCTCAGGGCGCAGATATGGCGATCGGCTCTCGTTACGTGCCCGGCGGGGCGGATGTGGCCCACTCCTGGACCGGGCGCACCTTCTCCCGGATCATCAACCTGTGGGCCGGGCTGGTGCTGGATTGGTCTATCAAGGATTACACCAGCGGCTTTATCCTGGGGCGTAAAGAGATTTTTGACAAGATTGAGCTGCAAGGGGATTACGGTGAATACTGTATTGACCTGCTTTACCGGGTCAAAAAATCCGGCTACACCCTGCGCGAGTTGCCCTACCATTGTGTGCCCCGCGAAGCCGGCGAGAGCAAAACCGCCGCCGATGTGCGGGGGTACCTGCGGCGGGGTGTCAATTACGTGAAAATGGTGGGGCGGTTGCGGTTTGCCTCTTAATGAAATTTTTTGTGAAGTGAAGACCGGAGACCGGAGCCTGGTGAATTATTTACCCCGGCCTTCGGTCTATTTACAACGATACAAGGAGCACATATGAACATCGAAATTACCAAAACACTCCGCAGCCGGGTTGATCAGGTAGATTTTGACCACCTCGGCTTTGGCGAAATTTTTTCTGATCATATGTTTGAGGTGGAGTACAGCGGGGGAAGCTGGGGTAGGCCGCGCATTACGCCTTATGGCCCCTTCCAGGTTTCCCCGGCTATGGCCACCCTCCATTACGGCCAGGCCATTTTTGAAGGCTTGAAAGTGTTCAAAACCGCTGAGGGCCGGGTCCAAATTTTTCGGCCCGATAAACACCTGGCCCGCTTAAACCAATCGTGCCGCCGCCTGGGTATCCCCGAAGTGAGCGCCGACCTGTTTATGGAGGGCCTGGTGGAACTGGTCAAACTGGATCGGGCCTGGGTTCCGGCCCGGCGCGGCGCCTCGCTCTATGTGCGCCCTTTTATTTTTGCCTCTGAAGATTTTCTGGGGGTGCGGCTGGCCGAGCAGTATCGTTTTATGATTATCACCTCGCCGGTGGGCGCATTTTACAAAGAGGGTATTAACCCGGTCAAACTGGTTACCTCCGGCGAGTACGTGCGAGCCGTGCGCGGCGGCCTGGGCGCGGCCAAAACTCCGGCCAATTACGCCGCCAGCCTGCTGCCGGCCCACGAGGCCAAGCAGAAAGGCTTTACCCAGGTGTTGTGGTTAGACGCCCTGGAGCGGCGCTACCTGGAAGAGGTGGGCACGATGAATATCTTTGTACGGATAGCCGAGGAACTCATCACCCCGCCTTTGGATGGCACCATCCTGGCCGGA
>CAZDMM010000229.1:0-4059 GCA_964505845.1 uncultured Caldilineaceae bacterium | reverse complement strand
GCTGCAGTTAACCCGCTCCTGGGGCCTGCCGGTGAGCGAGCGCCGCATCACCATCGAGGAAGTTCTGTCGGCCTCGGCCCAGGGCACACTCCAAGAAATTTTTGGGGCGGGCACAGCCGCCGTAATTTCACCGGTCGGGCTGATTGAGCATCAAGAAGAGCAGATCATCATCAATGGCGGCAAAATTGGCCCCCTGGCCCAAAAATTGTACGATAACATTACGGCTATTCAATACGGCGACAAGGAAGATAGCTTTGGGTGGTGTTACATGCTATGATGGAATTAGGCGGCCAGCCGATAAATCGCGCCATTGCTGATTTTCATCGCGCCCGTCGCCAGGCCCAGTTGGAACAACTCATGGCCCGCTTGACCGGCAAGCCGGCCAACCTGCTTTCCTATGATGAGGTGGCCCAGCAGTTAAAATTGGGCGGCGGTTCGGACCGGGGTTTGCAGGAGATTCCCCTGGCGGCTATTGTGGGCAGTGTAGGCCGCTACAACGATTTTACGCGCAGTTTTTTGCCCCGCCAGGATAACGACGCCCAGCGTTGGGCGGGGGTGCAGGTTGCGGTCACCGGCCTGGCCGGCCTGCCGCCGATTGAGGTGTACCAAATTGGGCAAGCCTATTTTGTGCTGGACGGCAACCATCGCGTTTCGGTGGCCCGCCGGTTGGGCGCTACCCATATTCAGGCCCATGTGACGGAAATCCGCACCAAAGTGCCGCTCACCCCGGATATTCGGCCGGATGAGTTGATCATCAAAGCCAGGTATGCCCATTTTCTGGAACAGACCCGGTTAGACCAGCTTCGCCCCGGAGCCGATTTGAGCGTAACCGTTCCGGGGGCCTACCGGCTGCTCCAACAGCAAATTGACCAGCTCCAGCAGCAGATGAGCCAGGAGCAGGGGCAAGCGGCGCCCTATGCCGAAGCCGTGACCGCCTGGTACGACACGATTTACCTGCCGGTGGTAGAGTTGATCCGGGAGCAGGGCATGCTACAAGATTTTCCAGGACGGACCGAAACTGACCTCTACACCTGGATTTCACGCCACCGGGAAGAGGTGGAACAAGCTTTGGGCTGGCCAGTTAAAGCGGAAGCCGTAGCAGCCTCTTTGGTAACGCAGCGCAGCCCCAAACCACAGTACCTCATGGCCCGCATGGGGGGCAAAATTTTGAGCATGGTAACCCCCAAACCCCTGGAATCTGGGCCGCCCCCCGGCCAATGGCGGCGAGAACAGGTTGCCCCCCGCCGGGAAGACCGGCTCTTTAACGATATTTTGGTGGCCCTTGATGGCGCAGCGCCCGGTTGGCTGGCTCTGGATTACGCGCTTTTAATAGCCGGGCGTGAGGGGGGCCGGCTGCATGGCTTGCACGTGACGGGCCAGGAGCCGCCCGCTGAAGCTATCCGCACCGAGTTTGAACGCCGTCTGCAGCGGGTCAAGATAGCCGGTGACCTGGTCATCGAGACCGGCGCGGTGGCGGCCGAAGCTATCCTGGCCCGCGCCCGCTGGACCGATTTGGTGGTGGTCAGCCTATCCTATCCTCCGGCCCCCCAACTACTGGCCCGCTTGGGTTCTGGTTTTGCCAGCCTGGTGCGGCGTTGTCCCCGGCCGCTGCTGGCCATCCCCTGCTTTGACCTATCCAGCCCGATTGAACCCGCCCAGGAGCGCCTCAGCCGCGCCTTGTTGGCCTATGACGGCAGCCCCAAAGCCCAGGAAGCCCTGTTTGTGGCAACCTACCTGTCGGCCCAGTGGAATATGCCGCTCCTGGTGCTGTCGGTGGGTGAGAATCACGAGGCCGCGGCCGCCACCTTGCCCCAGGCCCAGGCTTACCTGGAAACATTCCGGGTGCAGGCCACCTATCTGGCCCAAAGCGGGCCGGTGGCCGAAACGATTCTGCGCGTTGCCGCCGAGCAGCACAGTAATCTCATCATAATGGGCGGCTATGGTTTTAGCCCCATCTTTGAAATGGTCTGGCGCAGCAACGTGGACCAGGTTCTGCGGGAGTCGCGCCAGCCTGTGTTGATTTGCCGTTAAAGGGGGCCTGATGACGTTTGCCTCGCCGCTCGGTCTGTACCTCCACATCCCCTGGTGTCCCACCCGCTGCATCTATTGTGATTTTAACACCTATGTTGACGATAACGCCTCGCTCAAAGCACGCTACCACGCCGCGCTGCGGCGCGAAATCCGTGAAACCGGCGCAGCCCTGGATCGGCCCAATCTCGATACCATTTTTATCGGCGGCGGCACCCCGACCACGCTGCAACCGGCCCAACTCATCGAACTGGTCGAGGCGGTCAAAGCCGCTTTTCGCCTCTCTCCCCAGGCCGAAATCACCGTTGAGGCCAACCCTGGCACGCTCTCGGTGGCCTACCTGCGCGAGCTGCGCCGGGGCGGCGTCAACCGCCTCTCGCTGGGGGTGCAGAGTTTTGACGACGACGAACTGCGTTTTCTCAGCCGCCTGCACGATGCGGACATGGCCCGTCGCGCCGTCGAGCAGACCCGCGCCGCCGGGTTTGACAACCTCAGCCTGGACTTGATTTTTAATCTGCCTCAGCAAACGGTCGGCCAATGGCGTTTCACGTTAGCCGAAGCTATCAAGTTGCAGCCGGATCACCTCTCGCTCTACAGCCTGATTGTGGAGCCGGGCACGCCGCTGCACCGGCAGGTCACCCAGGGACAAGTTCCGTGGCCGGATGACGACCTGGCCGCCGATATGTACGCCCACGCGATGGAGACCCTGGGCGCGGCCGGCTATGCCCACTACGAGATTTCTAACTGGGCCAGAGCCAACGGCGCAGCCCCCTGGCAGACGCCCCGCCTGGCCTCGGCCCACAACCTGATCTACTGGCGCAACCAACCCTACCTGGGCCTGGGCGCTGGCGCGTATGGCACGATAACCATCCCGCCGGAGCTTATCCCGCCCTGTTTAGCCGCCGAGAGCGCCAAGTGCGCTGAGGAAAATCAACAAAAAAACTCAGCGTTCTCGGCGTCCTCAGCGGTAAAATTGAGCATCGGCACGTGGCGGTGGATGAATGTGAAACGCCCGCAAACCTACATCGAGCGCATCGAAGCCGGGGCCGGGCTGGGCGCTGCCCGCGACGAGAAAACACTAGAGCCGATTGACGCCGCCACCGCCATGTCCGAACACATGCTGCTCGGCCTGCGGCTGGTGCGAGAGGGCGTCGGCGCCGCCGAATTTGAGGCCCGCTTTGGGGCGCCGCTGGCGGAACGCTACCCTCAGGCCATCACCCGCGGCCTGGAGCGCGGCCTGCTAGAGTGGCTCGACTCGCCGCAGGGGCCGCGCCTGCGCCTGACGCCGCAGGGTAGATTCTTGGCGAATCAGGCGGTGGTGGAGTTTATGGGGTAGCATGGATATCCAAACCGCCACCCCCGCCGACTTTGACTCCTGGCTCGACCTGGCCTGCGAAGTGGAACCCCTTTTCGGCCCGATGGTGGAGGAAACGGCCTTCCATGCGGCCTTGACCGAGTCCATAGAGCGCCAGCAGGCTTTCTGTATTCGCGCCGAGGATGGCTCGCTCTGTGGTGGCATCCTCATTGACGCCGCTGCCAACGAGATCGCCTGGCTGGTGGTGGCGGAATGTTGGCAGGGACAGGGCTATGGCCGGGCGCTGCTGGCCCATGCTCTGACACAGCTTGACCCAAACCGGGATATAACCGTTGTCACCTTTGCGCCGGGCGTGCCGGAGGGTCAAGCCGCCCGGCAGTTGTACCAACGTTTCGGCTTTGCCGACCATCACCCCGGCCCGCCAACTCCGACCGGGATTCCGACGGTGGTTATGGTTCGGCCCAAACCAGGGGAAAAGGATTTGTCTTTCGAAACTTGATGACTCTACTGAAAAAATAGAAATCTAAACGTAAAGGCGCAAGGTCGCCAAGAGGCCAGGGAAAATATTAACTTTTGAGTTACAAAAATCTAACCAAAAGATAGAAAAAACAAGAATCTTTGTGCCTTTGCGTCTTTGCGTTAAAAATTAACCTTTGTCATGAGAGACCCAATATTTTTGAAAAATTCGCATTATTCGTGCTATTCGTGATTAATAT
>CAZDMM010000228.1:0-10042 GCA_964505845.1 uncultured Caldilineaceae bacterium | reverse complement strand
ACTTGCCCCCAGCATCAAAATAATACGGGAGATTGGAGATTAATTCACTCTCTATTCTGCCAAAGGTATGTGCAGCGTAATTACCAATCTCCAATCTCTTTTTTAAGGAGCTTGTTGTGACCGAGTCCTTACGCGACTATCTTGATTTTACCATGGAAACAGCCTGGGAAGCGGGCCGGCTGACCCTGGGTTACTTTCAAACCGGCCTGCGCCCCGATTTTAAGGGCGATGATTCGCCGGTGACCATTGCCGACCGCGAGGCCGAAACGTTGATTCGTAACCGGATTGAAAAACGCTTTCCCCACCATGCCATCATCGGTGAGGAGTTTGGCGGTCTGGGCCAGACCGACGGCTACAGCCACCGCTGGCTGATTGACCCGATTGATGGCACGCGCTCCTTTGTGCGCGGCGTGCCGCTGTACGGCATCCTGATCGGTTTGGAAATTGAAGGCAAATCGGAAGTGGGCGTGGCTTACTTTCCGGCCCTGGGAGAAATCATCGGCGCGGCCACCGGCGAGGGCTGCTGGTGGAATGGCCGCCGGGCCAGGGTGTCGCCCGCTGAACGCTTGAAGGAGGCCATTGTTACCCACTACGACGCCGCCGCATTTGATAAGTACGGCAGGGCCGCCGCCTGGGAGCGAGTCAAAAAAGCGGCCGGCTATCGGGCCGGCTGGTGCGACGCCTACGGCTATGCCCTGGTCGCCACCGGGCGGGTCGAGGTGATGCTTGATCCGGTGATGCATCCCTGGGATGGCGGGCCTCTTCCGCCCATTCTTCAGGAAGCGGGCGGCTACTTTGGCGACTGGCGCGGCAACGTCACCGTGTACGCCAATGAGGGTCTGGCCACCACCCAAACCCTATTACCCGAAGTGCTGCGTATCTTGAACGAGGATTAAATTAGGCATAAAACGTGAAGCGTAAAACGTAACGATTTTCACCAAAAGCCCTTACGTTTTACGTTTTACAACCACTCGTATTATCAACTCGTTTGAATACATCAATTGCGCCTTACGTTTTATGGAGAAAATGCTCATGTCAGATTTCACTCTCAAGGGCAAACAAATTGGACAATACCAAATTGTTGAGCAAATTGGGCAGGGCGGTATGGCGACGGTTTATAAAGCTTTTCAGCCCTCCATCAATCGCTATGTGGCCATTAAAATTTTGCCCAGCCAATACGCGCAAGACCCTAACTTTGTCAAACGCTTTGAGCACGAAGCCAAAGCCATTGCCACCCTGGAACATCCGCATATTCTGCCAGTGTATGATTTTGGCACCCAGGATGGTCTTACCTATATGGTCATGCGCTACGTGCCCGAAGGCACGCTGTCTAATCTGATGGGCAAACCCATCTCGTATGAGCGGGTGGTGCGCTTAATTGGGACTATGGCTCGCGCCCTGGATTACGCCCACAAGCAGGGCGTGGTTCACCGCGACATCAAACCCAGCAATATTTTGATTGACAAAAACGGTGAGGCCCTGCTGACCGATTTTGGCATCGCCAAAATGATGGAAACCACCGGGGCCACCCAATTGACCGGGGCCGGCAGCGTGCTCGGCACGCCGGCCTACATGTCGCCGGAACAGGCTAAAGGCCAGGCGGTGGATGGTCGCAGCGATATTTATTCGCTGGGCGTGGTGCTGTATGAACTGCTGACCGGCCTGCAGCCCTTTAGGGCCGATACCCCGCTGGCGGTTGTTTTGAAGCATGTCAGCGAACCCCTGGCCCCGCCCCGCACCGTCCGGACCGACATTCCCGAACCGCTGGAGCGCATTGTCCTCAAGGCCATGGCCAAAGACCCGGCCCAGCGCTACCAGAACGCCGGTGAAATGGAGCAGGCGCTTAACACCGCCCTGCAGGAGATCGAAGGCACGGCCAAAACGGTGGCCGTGCCCCAGGTTTCCAAACAGGCCACCCAGGGCGTTACCAACGTTGTCCCCCCCCCACCGCCGGCCAAAAAGGGCCTGATGGGGCCGGTACTCATCGGCGGAGTGGCGGTGCTGCTGCTGCTGTGCCTGGGCGGTGGGGCTTTGGTATTTATGCTGGCCCCCGGCAACAATGGCGACGGGACGCCTACCGCTGCGGCTCGAACTCCCGTGAGCATTGGCGTGGCTAAAACGCCTACCCACACCCCCGTCCCTCCAACTGCCACCCCAACCAGCACTTCCACCCCACCGCCGCCCACTCCTGCTCCCCCCACCTCCGAACCAACCGTTTCTTCCGATGTCATCGTCCCCGAACTGCCCGGCCTGGGCAAAATTCTGTTCCAGGATGATTTCTCTGATAACGGCAACGACTGGTTTGTAGGCGAGCAGAGCGATGACTACGGCGTCACCAAATCTGCGCTGGTGGATGGTCGCTATCGCATTAGCCAGGAGGCCAAACAGGGCGTTTTTGTGTGGAACAGCCAGGATGGCCGCAACTTTAAAGATTTTATGCTCACGGTTGAGGCTACGCCGGTGGAACATACCGCCAATTTTGCCTATGGCGTCACCGTGCGAGAAAACGCCAACGGCGATTTGTACGCCTTTGAAATTGACACCGACGGTTATTACAGCGTCAGCGTTAAGGTGAACAGTGAGTGGACCACCCTGGTGGATTGGACCAAGCTCAGAGCCATCAAGCCTGATGGGACAAACCGCCTGTCGGTGCAGGTTTTTGGTTCCACCTTTATGTTCTTGGTGAATGACGAATTTGCCACCACCGTCGAGGATAACTCCCTCACCAACGGCGAAATTGGGTTAGCTCTTGATCTTTACAACGCCGGTGACAAAGCCAGCGTAGACTTTGATAATTTGCAGGTGCTTAACCTTTCTGACAGCCAGCAGGAAGCCCTGCTCAACAATCCAGACACACCCAACAACGGCGCGAGCGACGGCGGTGAAGTGCTTTTTGAAGACGCCTTTGACTCCGACGCCAAAGGGTGGGCCACCGGCGAATTTGATGACAAGTACAGTTTTAACACCGCCACCATTGAAAACGGTCAATATACCCTTAGCGTTAAAGATAAAGACCAGGCCTTTGTGGAAAAGGTTCTCCCCAGCCGTGAGTTTGATGACTTTGTTTTAACGGTCGAGGCCACCCCCGGCGATACCGGCCAAAACTATTCCTACGGCGTCTCTTTCCGCGAAAACGAGCACGATATTTTCTATGCCTTTGAAATCGGCAACGACGGCCAGTATGCCGTTTTGTTGTTTGACCAGGAATGGAAGCGGCTTAAAGATTGGTCTACCTCCAAAGCCATCAAGGTCGGCCAGACCAACAAAATTACCGTTCAAGCCGACGGCGGCCATTTAACCTTTTACGTCAATGACGAAAAACTGACCACCCTGGAAAATGACACCTCGCTGAATGGCAAAATTGGCCTGGTAATAGCCATGTTCGACAAGGGCACGGAGGCGACGGTGCATTTTGATAATCTCACCATTCGCAAGCCGTAACTATAGATGTCCAAATAAATTTCTTCCATTGAATGAAATTGGGCCGAGATTAGGAGATTAGGGGATTTTTTCTTTGATTTTTAATCTCCAAATCCCCTAACCTGGAGCCAAAGGCCCCTGTGGGTAGGGCGGCAAGGTCAGTCCCGGCGAAAACTTTCCTGGATAGGTATATGGCTGAATCAGAACAAACCATCCAACTGGATCAATTTTTAAAGTGGAAGGGTTTGGTCAGCACCGGCGGTCAGGCCAAAATTGTCATTCAGAGCGGCGAAGTTCTCCTCAACGGCGTGGTGGAAACCCGGCGCAAAAAAAAACTCAAACCGGGCGACCGCGTCACTTACGCCGGCCGCACCCTGGTAGTTAACCTGGGCCGGTAACGCCGCTCGCCCTTCTCCCCTGGAATGTCAACAGAAAACGACATGAAACAGAGATCTGGAGCCAACCCTCCAGCCTTCCAACCTTCTATATTACTCCAATAATAACCGCGCCTTTGCAAAAACCTCATCCAGCATGGCCTGGTTCAAACGCCCGGTTTGGGTATTTTGCCGGCTGGGATGGTATGAGGCCAGCAGATGTTTGCGCTCTCCCGGATTGGCCGCGCTGAAGCGGTAGCTTTGGCCGTGCCCAAATTTAGGCAGACCGGCGACCGGGGACCGCAGACCGGGGTCAGTTGTTTGAATTTCCTCAATCTCAGCCTCAGTCTTAACCTTTGCCTCAGCCTCATACCCATGCTCACGCAGCAAGCGCAAGCAGTGATCAAAGGCAATCTGCCCTAGGGCCACCACCACCTTGACCCGCGCCAGCAAAGCCCACTCCCGCACTAAAAAAGGGCGGCAGGCAGCAATTTCGGCCGGCGTGGGCCGGTTCTGGGGCGGCGCGCAGCGGGCCACTGCCGTGATAAAGGCATCGCTCAGGGTCAGGCCATCCTCCCGGTGGCGCGAAACCGGCTGGCTGGCAAAACCGGCCCGGTGCAAAGCGGTGTAAAGCGTGTCGCCGGAGCTATCGCCGGTGAACATGCGCCCGGTGCGGTTGGAACCGTGCGCGCCGGGGGCCAGCCCCACAATCAGCAGCCGGGCCGCCGGGTCGCCAAAACCGGGCACCGGCCTGCCCCAATACTCCCACTCCAGGTAGGCTCGCCGTTTTTCCCGCGCAATCTGCTCGCGCCAGGCCACCAAACGGGGACAGGCCCGGCAGGCGATAATTTCATCATTTAAGTTTTGCCAGGCAGGGTTGTTTGAGAAAATCACCGGCTCCGTCATCTCTTCCTTCCAGCATCACGCGCCCCATATTATTCTGAGGATTGTTCACGAAGCCCCGGCTTCACCACCAACAATGAAAATACCGCAGCACAGGCATCGCGGCCCTTGCAGGGATGGTTTTGGCGCCACTATCCTCCCGCCGGTACATTGGGGCAGGTAGGCTGATACTCCCGGTCGCCCAGGTATTGCTGCCACTCGGCGCGGGTCAGGTTGCGGGTCAGGCGGGTGCAGGCCTGCTCAATCAAATCTCCCGGCTGCCACCACCAGGAACGAATCTGACCGTCGGCGCTGCCGGTCCATATCAGCCGTCCATCCGGGCTAAAAAGCACCGCCTCAATCTTATGATCAGGGGTCAATTCCAGCAACTTTTGGCCGGTGACGGCCTGCCACACCTGCATCGTTCCCGGTTCGGCCGGGCCTCCGCTGACGGTAGCCAGCCACAATTGGCGCCCGGCTGCCCCGGCGGCGCCCGGAGGGCTAAAGGCCATAGCCCGCACCAGCGCGGCGTGATCCAGCCGCGCCGCCGGACGCTCAACCATCATCGGGCTAAGCACACCGGCCATGTCCCACACCTGCACCAGCCGCCCGGCCCGAGTCGCCAGGTAGCGGCCATCGGGGCTAAACAAAACCTCTTCCACCGGGCCAGGGTGCTGCAAACGGGCCATTTCCTGGCCTGTCGCCACCTCCCAAAGGCGGACAGTCTGGTCGGCCCCGGCGGTGGCCAGCCATTGGCTGGAGGTGCTGCCGGAAAACGGCGGGCTAAAGGCCACGTCCAGCACCGCCTCCGGGTGGGCCAGCCGCAGCAGCGGCCGGGCCGACCTCACATTTGAGACCCACACTACCCCATCGGTGCTGGCCGAAGCCAGCAGTTGCCCATCCGGGCTAAAATCAATAGCGTTGACCGTACCGGTATGAGCTATGCCCAGCGTCCGGGGCGCGGTCAGCGGCGTCGTTTTGGTCAAAACGGCCATATTCCATAATCGTACAATATCATCCCTACTCACCGTAGCCAAACGAGAACCGCCAGGGTCAAAAGCCACTATCTGAACCGGTTTGGGGTGGGTTAATTGGGCCACCTGAGCGCCGCTGGACACCTCCCACAGCCGGGCCGTTTTATCGCGCCCCGCCGTAGCCAGCCAGCGCCCATCCGGGCTAAAGGCGGCGCCGTCAATCCCACCGGCCTGGCTCACCCGGCTGACCAGGCGGCCGCTCTCAATATCCCAAATTCCCACCTCGTCACGGCTTTGCGCCGCCAACAGGCGGCCCTCCGGGCTGTCAAAATCCAAACCCAAAATCGCCTCAGCCTGGTTAAAATGAGCCGTTTCCACCTGCCACAGCCGAGTCAGTCCATCCGGGCCGGCCGTCGCCAGCCAGGGGCGATCAGGATCAGGGCTAAAGGCGACGGCAGTGACCTCATCAGGGTGGGCCATGCGGGCAATTTCCTGGCCTGTGGCCATGGCCCACACCCGCGCGGTCCCATCGGCCCCGGCCGCTGCCAGCCAGCGGCTGTCGGGGCTAAAGGCCAGGTCATTGATGGGAGCCGGCAGGGACAGTTCGGTTTGAGGCGCTTGAGCCGCCGTCACAGCAGGCCAGACCCGCACCGTATGGTCATCGCTCGCGGCTGCCAGCCAGCGGCCGTTGGGGCTGAACAGCAGCTTTGTCACCAGGCCGGGTTGGGGCAGTCGGGCCAGCTCCCGGCCTGTCTTGAGATTGGCGCTCACATCCCACAAGCGGACGGTATGGTCGGCGCTGCCGGTAGCCAGCCGCGCGCCGCACCCTGTGGCTGGGCCAGCACACTCCGGGCTAAAGGCGACCGCCCCAACCGGGCCGCCGTGCCCCAACCGGGCCAATTCCCAGAGCGGCTGCTCCACCGGCGAGGGCGCGAATTTAAGTTTAGGGTTGAACATGGCCGCCACGTTCCACAGGCCGGCAGTGCTGTCGGCGCTGGCCGTGACCAGGCGCCGCCCATCCGGGCTAAAACTCAGCCCTAAAATCGCACCTTGATGGGCCAAAATGGAAATCTCTTGCTCCAGCTTTGGCTTGAGTTGAAAAGGGAAAACTGCGCCACTGGTTTGCGCCAGAGCCAGTTCAGCCGTCATCTGCCAGATTTTTAAACTCCCCGACCGGCTACCCACGGCCAACAGTTGGCCGGGAGTCGGGCTGCCGGCAGCCGGCCCAAAAGCCAGGGCCGTGACCGCTTCACCCTGGTTAAACTCCGCCACCGATCGGCCGGTCGCCACCGCCCAGATTTGTACCTGCCCCTCCTGGCGGCCGGCGGCCAACCACTCCCCCTCCGGGCTAAAGGCCAGCGCCGAAACCGGATGCGCTTCGACCTCCGAGAGCAGCCGGGCCGCCGCGTTAGAAAGCTGCACACTGGCCGAAATGGGGAAGCCGTGGTCGCTTTCGGCAAAGCCGGTTAAAGGCCGGCCGCTGGCAGTTTCCCACAGGCCAGGAATACCGGCCGGCCCGGCCGTCGCCAGGAATTGTCCATCCGGGCTAAAGCGAAGCGTGCTAATGCTAAGGCCGCTTTTCAGGACAGCCAACGGCCGGGGCAGCCGCAGCAACCCCCGGAACAAGGCCCGCTGGCTTTCCGGTGAGGGGGCGCGCCGCAGCGATTCGATGGCCAGCAGCACGCTCCGCTCTAATTGGTCATCCAGCCCGGCCACAGACTGCAAAGCCAGGAGTTGGGCCAGGGTGGTTTCTTGTTGGCGTTCGGCCTGGGCCTGCTTTTCGGCGGCGGCCTGGTGCAGCGTTTCGGCCTGCTTTTCAGCCTCGATGGCCTCCCGGCGCTCCTGGCGTAGCCGCTGCACCAGGAGCGTTTGCTGCACCACCACAATCCCGGCGCCCAGCAGCAGCAAAACCAGCAGCGCCAACCCCACCAGCCAGCGTTGATCGCGCTGCCAATCTCGCCGGGCCAGGCTACGCCAGATAAAAACGCGCCCCTCGGCATCCAGGTTATTGCGCCGCCGGCGCAGCCAGCTTTCGGCTTCGCTTAAAGCTTCGGCCTGGAGCAAGCCCGCCTCGTCCGCTTGATCTCGCTCCCACCGGGCCAGCGGCCCGGCCAAACGCTGCCGCCACAGCCTAAATTCTTGCTCCTCATGCAGCCAACTCTGCCAGCGCGGCCAATAGGGGACTGCCCAGGCGTGCGGCGCATAAACCCGCTCACCCCCGCCGCCGGGGTCAGTTTTCAGCCTGAGCAGGTCAACCGCCGCAAAAGTTTGGACAACCCGGCCGGCCTGGGTTAATCTTTCGGGCTGCAGCCCACCCTCTAATTCTGTCAAGGCCAGCGGACGGGCCGAAAGCGGCTCGCCGGGGTTGGCCGGGGCCAGCCGGGTCAGCAGCCGCCGGGCCAGGCTTTGTTCCGGCGGGGTGAGGTTCTGGAAAAGTTCTTCTGCCCGAAAATTTATGACCCCGGCCACACCGCCGATTTTGTCGTAGCCGGCCTGGCTCAGCAAGCCTCCCCGATGCTGCCGCCATAGTTCGGCCAGGGTCAATTGCAGCAGCGGCAGCGGTTGGGGCTGACCGGTCAGGTCGGCCGTGATGCGCTCAACCAGCCCCGGCTCAAAAGCCAAAGTGACGGGTCGGGCCGATTTCACCATCACGGTCTGCATTTCAGCCGGAGAGAGCGGCTCAACGTGCAGAGCATGGCGTTCCAGGGCGCGGCTTAATGCCGGGTGAAGGCTCATCGCCTGGCCGTAAAAATCGGCCGGCAGGGCCAGCAGTAGGGACAGGTTGGGGTGAGGCAGGCCGGCCAGCAGCGTTTCGCTGAAGCGTTGGCGCTGGGCGGGATCGGCTTGGGTGAACAGTTCTTCCCACTGATCCACGACGAGCAGCACTCGCCGCTTGTGGGCATGGCGGCTCAAAACTGCCTCCACCGCCTGGGCCAGGCTGACCTCGCCGCTGGACAAATTATAACTCAGGCGACGCGCTGCCGGCGGCTCATCACCAGCCAACGCCGCCGCCAGGCGCTCAAACGGACGGTCGCCGGGGGTGAAGGTGCGGATTAGCCATTTGGGGTGGGAAGGTAATTCATAGTTGGCAAGTCGTAAGTGGGGCAGGAGGCCGGCCTGGATGAGCGAGGTTTTGCCGCTGCCGGGCGGGCCAAGCAGTAGGGTCACAGGTTGGGCCGAAACCTCGGCCAGCAGCCGCTGGGCCAGGGCTTCACGGCCATAGAAAAAGGCGGCATCCTCTTCTCGAAAGGGGCGCAGGCCGCGGAAGGGGCGCCACTCGATGATGGCGGCGGGGGGGCGCAGGGGGGCGCGGCCTGCTTGCGCTGCCGCCACAAGACCATCCAAAGCCGCACCGGCCCAGCCAGCAGGGTCGCGCAGGTCTACCCAGGCGTGGGGCAGACAAAAAGCCGGGGCAGGGTCGGCCTGGGGCAGCAGCACCGGGATGACCGGGAAAAGGCCGGCAGCCGTTTGACGCTGCCGGAACAGGGCCGCGCCCAGTACCTCCTTTTGGCTTTCGTCCAGGCCATGCGCTCCCAGGCACAGAGCCAGCGCCCCCGCCTCGTTCAAAGCAGGCAGACTATCGGCGCCGATTGGCTCCACCGCCAGCCCGCGCTGCGCCAGCGCCCGGCTCAAACGAGCGGCGGTTTCAGCATCGGCCTGGTGATAGCTGAGCAGCAGATGATGAGTGCGCATCGTCCCTTGAAAAAGGTAATTGGTAAATGGTAATTGGTTATTATACCGGGCCAGCACCAATTACCAATCACCAATTACTAATTACCAATCACCATTTTCTGCAACTTCCAGCCGACCCAACCCCCTGCCCCGGTACAGAGCACGCCCGGCAAGATGGTCAAAAAGAGGTATTCTTGCAGGGTGGGGCTGGAATCGAAACTGATCAGATAAAAATTAATGAGTCCGGCTGCCAGCCCTGCTACGGCGACGCCGACGGCCGCCGCTCCCCTCGGGGTGAGACGCGACCGGGCCAGGCCCAGCGGCAGGCTAATCAACAGGCCGATGACCGCGCCTAGGAGCGTCCCCGGCAGAACGCCGATAAACCCGGCGCACATGAACATGAAGCCCGCCGCTGCCGGGCCGACCAGCAGCATGAGGGCCGAGTCTTCTGGGCGGCTGGGGGCGCTGGTCAAAGCGCCGTAGATCGCACTGACCAGGAAAAAGGCAATCAGCAGCACCGTGTAGCCCAGCGAAACGGCCAGGCCGGTGGCCGCGCCCAGGGCCGCGCCCCGCCGCAGAAGCGAGATGAAGGTTATCTGGTTACCGGACACTTTTAAGTAGTTTTCAGAATTAACTTATGAATTTTGTTAGACAAGATTTACAAGATTAACAGGATAAAACGGCAAATAATCTTGTAAATCCTGTTAATCCTGTCGAAAG
>CAZDMM010000227.1:0-10068 GCA_964505845.1 uncultured Caldilineaceae bacterium | reverse complement strand
CAATAACGATCCCGCTCTCCTTGTTTTGGGCGATGACATTCCCTTCCACCCGATTCCACTGAGCGCCATCACTTAGCACCAACCCGTGTTGACCATTGCCCAGGCCGGCTGTGCCGGCAGCATCCGTACCGATGAAGTTCGAGTAAATATAGTTTTCGCTGCCTCCCTCAATATTCACCCCACTCTGGCCATTGCTCACGATGGTGTTCCACCAAACTGCGCTCTGATCTTTTTGAGCCATGTAGATGCCATCCAGGGTGTTCTCGGCAATATAATTCTCGTTAATACTGTTGAGATTGGCCGCACAAGCAGAGCCGGGGCTGGTAAACTCAATGCCGTATCTCTCGTTATGGCTAATACTGTTCCGGTTAATGCTATTATAAGATGCGCTCTCAGAAGATGAACAGGTTATTTCAACGCCGGAGCTGCTGTTACCGGAGATCCAATTGCCGGCCCCGGCCGAAGCTCTCCCCACCTGGTTATAGGAAGCATCAATGATGAGGACGCCGATCCAATTGGCAATATCCCCGTCGAGCATGCCAATCCCAATCCGATTGGCCAGCACCGCATTGCCGATAGCGCCCGCGCCGCTGATGGCAACCCCAAACGAGCTGGCCCCAATGATGTTGCCCTCCAACGGCCCCGTTCCGCCGATCTCATTCAGGCGCCCCGCAATAAAGATGCCATGCGAGTAGTTGCGATAGGGCAGGTTGCCCGCCGCGTTGGTGCCGATATAAGAGCCGATGACCCGGTTGCTGTCGCTGTTTTGAATAAAAATGGCAACCCAACAATCCCGAATCAACATACGCCCGCCCGCCGAGCCGGCCCCGATGGTATTGCCGGTGGCTCCGTCGGTCATGGAGATGCCCATATTGAAACCTTCCAGCAGCAAGCCCTTGATGGCGCAGTTGTCGGCCCCCTGGAGATGCAGCCCGACCAGATTGTGGTATGATCCGCCGCTGTACAATTCTTTCAGGGTAATTCCCGGCTCGCCGGTCGGCCAGCTCCCCATCCAGTTGGGGCTGGCGTCAATCGTCGTGCCGTTGTCGGTCAGGGGCGGCAGGCTGCTGTTGAGCAGGATGGTTTTGCCGGTCAGGTTGGGGTGAAAGCGAATGATATCCGGGCCGGGGTGGCTGTTGGCCTGCTCAATAGCCCAGCGCAGCGAGTCGAGGCCGCTGTCAAAGGTCTGCTTGACCACAAACTCGCCGGGCGCGGCGGCCTGGCCCGGCCCCGGCAGGCAGAGCAGGAGCAGCAAGACCAGCATCAGTAGGGCCAAATTCTGGAGTGACAAAGCCGAGCTTGGTCGGCCAAAACTGCGTTTTGGCCCTCCTGGTACGCTGAGTATGCTGCACCACTTCACCTTGAGCCAGGAGATTCGGTGCGCTTTCATCATGCACCTCCTGTGTAGGGCTTCGTTATTACCCCATCCTGGCGCTCAAAAATTGCGCCGGATCAGCGACAGGTAAATAGAGTATCCAGCCGCCGGTAGCTCGTCCGCGCCCATCGAAACGCTGCCGCCAAAAATACGCACCTCGCCGTCAATATCCAGCGGCGGGGCCCAGGCGATGGAACCGGCTGCGCTGACCGGCGAGGTGGCCTGGATATGAAAATAAGCGCCCAGGTTAGACCCGGCGGCCACAAACTTGGGATTCAGCGCCCGGTCGTGCGCCCCGGCGGTCAAGCCCACGTAGGCCCGGCCGTTGTTATAAAGGTCATTGTAGTCGGCGGTGTAGCCGGCTGTATCATTGTTGTAACGCTCGATGCCGTCGCCCGTGTGGCCGAAGAGGATGTTGTTGGCAATCACCACCCCCTCGGCGGCGCTAAACCAGACCCCGTCGTTTTTATTTTCGGCCAGGGTGTTGTTGATAATCCGGGCCGGCGATGCGTTGATCTGGATGCCGCCGGTCGCCAGCGGAGCCGTGGCCACATTGCGGGCCACGATGTTGTTGACGATCATAGCCGGCCCGGCCTGGTACAGAAAGAAGCCGCCGCCGAGCGTGGCCGTGTTGCTGACGATGGTATTGGCCTCCACCCGCGGGGCTGCCCCGGTTTGCAGGTATAAGCCGCCGCCCTGGCCGGCCGAGTTGGCCTCAAACCAGTTGCCCCCCAGCGTCAGGCCAGGTGAAGCGGAGACAACACTGACCCCGCCACCCCCTACGCCCGCCCGGTTGCCGTTCACAATGTTCCACTGAAACAGGCCGGCTGCCTCGCCAAAGCGCACCCCGCCGCCGTCATAAGGAGTCGTGTTCTCCCTGATCAGGTTGCCGATCATCTCAAGCTCACCGGGATCACTCACGCTAAGCCCACCTCCACCATACGCGGCTGAATTGCTCGAGATGTCGTTGAGGGTAAAGGTGGCGCGATAGGTGTGCTCAAGGTACACCCCACCCCCGTACTTGGCCGAGTTCCACCATACCCGCAGCCCGGTCAGTGTGCTCGTCACCCGCAACATATAAATTCCACCGCCATTTTGGGTGGCGGAATTGAACCAGATGGTACCGTTGAAGTCCGTGGAATCACCGGTCATGGTCACCACGGCGCTATCCAGATAAAGTCCGCCCCCATATTCGGCCCGGTTATTCCAAATCAGGACATTGCTGAACGAGGGCGCGCCCCCGAAGACCAACACCCCCCCGCCCCGTTTGGCCGTGCAACTGTAGACCGACGTATTCACAATAGACGGCGAGGAGTACTGGATGGCAATCCCGCCCCCTAGCCCAGCGGTGGTGGCGCCGTTGCCGCCGCCTGTAATTTGCACCCCGGAGAGCACGGTGCTGGCCGACACCCCCGCCGGGATATTAACCGTAGGCTGCACGGCGGAATAATCCCCGTGAATGGTCGTGCTTGACCAGCCCTGACCGTGGACCGAAACCCCATTCTTCATGGTGATCCGTTCATGATAAACCCCGGCGGCCACGTTGATTACGTCGCCATAGCTGGCGGCATTGATGGCCGCCTGGATGCTGGCATAACAGCCCCCCGCGCCGCCCGGATTGACGCAGCGAACAGCGCTGGCCGGAACCGGGGGCGCGTCGCCCCGAACGGGCTGCCCCAGCGCCAGCAGCAGCATTATCTGGAAGCCAAGCGCCAGTATCAACGGTAGACTTAATCGCCATAGCATCGCAGTCTCCTTGCTGACTATCCAAAATATTGAAACTCCCGCCAGAACTCTGGCCAGGGCCGGCGCAGCCTTCTACACCCAAAAATGTCCGGGTGATCGCGGCTCTCTTCATTATTGTTTATCATCTTTGTAATCATCCCGCAGGGTGAGAAAGCGCCAGGTTAGCCCTTTCTTCTTCAGCCAGCGGTGGACGACATATAAAAACAGGTTCAAAAAGAGGAGCAGCGCCAACACATTTTCGGCCAGCCCCACCCCGGCCCAGGCGCTGCTCAACAACAGCATCAGTACATAATCCTCTTTTTTGTTGGCGCGGGCCCCTGCCACCCCGGCCCTGGCTAAGGCCAGGTTGAGCAAAATGAGGGAAAGCGTGGCCAGGCCCTCAAACAGGCAGTTCTGCCGGCCAACGGCCCAAGTGCAGGCGTACTGCCGGTTGAGGAAAAATAAGGCCAGGGCGGCCAGTCCCCCCAGGCCCAAGATGCCGCTCGCCAGCCAGCGTTGAGTCTCCCGGCGTTTGTCGCCCCAACGCCAGATGATGAGCGCCCCGATCAACGGCAGGCCAATCACCCCAAATTTTAGCCATGTAACCAGTTCCATCTGCCCAGCCTCATCTTTCGGCTTGATTTGAGGCGGCAGTCCTTTTTAATGCTCTGTCTCACACTCCAGCACTTGAGCAATGACCGTCGCCAAAACCGGGTCCACCTGAATATTACGCGTGCCGGGTTGGTCGCTGCCTGGGCGCGGCTCCAGCTTTTTCACCGCTTCAACCAGCCAGCTTGCGGCCAGGTTGGGGGATACTTTGCCGGTGTCAATCATCAAATCAAACTCACTGGCGGTATCCCAGCGCACCCCGTACCAGGATTCCACAAAAATGGCCCGCACCTTATCGCTTTCTTTGACCAGGGCCTCGGCTTTGTCCCACTCGCCGATATCCTGCCGCGCCATAACCCGGCGTATCCTGAGCGGGAGCGGCGCCTTGACCCGCACATTCACCACGTCGGCCAGTCCGCTCAACACGGCAAAACTACCCCGCCCCATGATTACGGCATTGCCATGCCGGGCCAAAGCCAGGATGACCTGGTTTAGAAATTTCACCATCGTTGATCTCAAAGCATCAAAGCGAGACCAAAAACCTATCCCCGACTCATAGGCATCCTCAAACTGCACAAAGCCATATTGGTTAAGCACTTTTTCGATGAGCGCCTTGTCTACAAAATGATAGCCTAACTCCTGCGCCACCTGCCGGGCTATCAAGGTTCCCTCGCTGCCTAGTTCTCGAGACAATGTCAATACAGCCATGATTTTTACCTCCTCACCAATAACTTTAGCTCACCGCAGACCGGCGTCCACGTGCCGCCCGCTGCCGGTCGCCGGTTTGTCAGGGCCGAGCCTGTAGCAAGGCCCAGATTCGCTCCATGGCCTCGGCGGCCCGCAGCCGCAGCCGGTAAGTTACCATATCCGATATATAGGTTTCGGCCGGGTTGATTTCAACCGTGGGCGCTCCCAGGTAGCCGGCCTCCGCAATCGGCCTCAAAATGTAGGGGAAGGAGCCGGTGGTGCCGATAGCGATGACCAGTTGCGGGTACAGATATGATAGCTCCACCAGGCTGCGCAGGGTCTTATCGGGCAGCCGCTCTCCAAAAAGCACCACGTCGGGCCTGATCAGCCCGCCGCAGCGGGGGCACTTCGGCGGCAGTTCTGGCTTGACCTCATAATTGGTAATCAATTCCGCAGCCATAAACTCGGCCCGGCAGCGGGTGCAGTACAGGTCAAAGGCATGGCCATGCACCTCGATGAGATTGACCGTGCCGGCGGCTCGATGCAGGCCGTCAACGTTTTGGGTCAGCACCCAGGTATTGGGTTTGCGCTGCTGCAGCAGGGCGATGACCTCATGGGCCCGGTTGGCCCGCGCTCCGTGACAGGCAGCCCCGATTTGCCACAAATATTTCCAGGTCAGTTCGGGCCGGCGGGCCAGCATGGCCCCGCTCAGAGCCTCTTCAATGCTGACGCCTTCCTCAGTGGCCTGGCCCTGGTACAGCCCACCCACCCCGCGATAGGTCGGCAGCCCGGAGTCGGCCGAGATGCCGGCCCCGGTGATAAAGAGAATCCGCTCCGCCTGGGCCATGGCCTTGGCTACGGTGGTGATGATTTGGGTGGTGTGCTTTGTATCCTGTGGCATGGGTTCCTTTCCAGGCGTTTTGATAACGATTGTTGAGTAACCACTGGCTACTGTGCTTCTAACTCTCTCAAACCTTCTTCAGCCTGCTGGCGCAGCCCGGAATCCTGGCTCAGTTCCAGCACTTTTTTATAATCCGCAACAGCCTTATCTACCGAACCCTGCTGCTTGTAGAGACGCCCGCGAAATAGATAAAGCCCTGAGTTGTCAGGCTCAAACTGGATCGTTTGGGTAATGTCGCTGATGGCATGCTCATAGTCGCCCTGGTTAAAGTAGGCGTATCCTCGGTTAGCGTAGGCGTCCGCATAGTTGGGCTGAAGTTGGATGGCCTGGCTGTAATCGGCGATAGCTTGTTCGTAGTTGCCCTGCCTGGTATAGGTATTGCCCCGGTTAAGATAAGTTCTGGCATTATCGGGCTGGAGTTGGATGGCCAGATTGTAATCAGCAATGGCCCGCTCATAGTCGCCTTGTTTGTGGTAAGCAACCCCGCGAACAGAGTAAGCCTCGGCGAAATCCGGCCGTAATTGAATAGCCACATTGTAATCGGCAATGGCGCTTTCGTAATCGCCCTGGTCATAGTAGGTATGCCCGCGACTATAGTAGGCATCGGCATTGGAGGGGTTGAGCCGGATAACCTGGTCATAATCGGCGATAGCCCGTTTGTAGTCGCCTTTTAAAACATAGATATTGGCGCGATTGTAATAAGGGTCGGGGTCGCTGGGTTTAAGTACAATGGCTTGATCGTAATCGGCAAGAGCCCGCTCATAGTCGCCTTGTTTGTGGTAAGCAACCCCACGATCATAAAAAGCTAACGCCGAATCAGGCTGCAGCCGCAAGGCTTGGTCAAAATCGGCGATGGCGCTTTCGTAATCGCCCTGCATTTGGTAGGCGTGGCCGCGGTTAGTGTAGATAAGGACATCGCCGGGGTGGAGTCGGAGGGCTAGATTGTAGTCGGCAATGGCTCGCTCGTAGTTACCCTGATCAGAGTAGGCCAGCCCGCGATTATTATAAGCACTCGCATTCTGAGGCTGAAGCTGGATCACCTGGTCAAAATTAGCGATAGCCGCCTCGTAGTCGCCCCGGTTGTAACAGGTCAAGCCCTCGTTAAAGTAAGCTTCGGCCTTGTCGGGCTGTGCTGAGGCCTCAGAAGACAGTGCAGAGGCAGAGGTCGGGGAAGGAGCATTAGATGGTGCAGGCGTAGCAGTGAGGAGGGCCGGCGTAGGAGTAGAGGTCGGGGAAGGGGTCTCAGACGGCGCAGGGGTAGCCATTACCAGAGCCGGTGATGCCGCAGGTTGTGGAGGACTCGGCCCACATCTGATCAGGAACAATCCAATTATCAGCAAGCCCAGAATCATAAACCAATTCTCTGTACTCATTTTATTCCCCCTTTCTTTAAATTTACCCCCCTGGCCGAATCGGCTTAGGCACCACCGGCGACGGCCCCCACAGCTCATCCGTATAGTTGGCGGCATAGAGGGGGAGTTCACCCCTTGTTTTCTGGACATCCTCGTTGGCCCACCAGGCCGCCCAGGCCGCCATGTCGGCAAACTCATATGTCACAATCACCTGTTGGCCCAAACCTACCGCCGAGCGGTAGGCCCGAAACTCCACTACCCCCGGCACAGCCAGTTGACGCCGGTTGGCCTCCCCAACCCACTGAGTGTAGGCTGCCACCTTATCGGGCAAAATATTCCACTTCGCCACATAGAGTACCATTTTGATTTACCTCCTTGTCACGAGTCACCTATATCCTCACATATATCGGCTAATGCGCCAGGTGATGTTTAACCTCATGCGCGGCGGCTTCCAGGGCCTCAAACATGCGCTGCGCTTCGGCCGGGTTGAGTCCGGCCTCAAGAATGGGCAGGTACACCTCCTCTTCTTTGGCAAAATGCACTTTGACCAGCGTGTACAGGCCGTACAGCACCCGGCGCAGAGCCTTCACCTGGGCCACATCCAGGTGCAGACCGGCCAATTCTAACCGGAGCGAGGCCAACTCTTCGGTCAGCCGGCCCACTTCCACGTGATCCCGGCTCATCGTGGCCGTCGCCTGGGCCGCGCCCATGATCTTCCCCACCACCGGGTAGAGGGCTTTATCTTCGGCCTGGGCATGGGGGATGAGATGGTGCATTAAAAACTCATACACCGCGTCAACCCCCTGCTGCACCTCGACTATAGGCGCGTCCCCCACCAAATCGGCAACTGTGCGCAGCATTTCAATCTGCGGCAGCAGTTCCTTATGTTCATCTCGCAAAGGTTGCGTAAGCGTTTTCATTATTACCTCCCTAAAAAAGTAATACCTCTCACCCCACCCGCGCCGAGAGGTAACTGACCAAATCGTTCAGCGAAACCAGTTTGCCGTAATCCGCTTCGGGGATTTCTACCCCAAACTGCTCATTCAGGCCGATCAGGAATTGCAGAAAATCAAAAGAGTCGATGTCCAGCGTGGCCCGGATGTCCTCGCCGGGCGCGAGCGTGCCCGGATCCGCCTCCGGCGCAATCCGCTTCAAAAGTTTGAAAATAGTCTCTTTGAGTTGGGTTTCGGTGATAGTCATCGTAGTCATATTGTCCTCCATGAACGCTTTACAAGTTTCGTGGTGCGTGGTGCGTGGTCCGTTGACATTTTATGCACCTCGCACCACGCAATAGGTTAGAGTTTCTCCGGCTCCTGCAAGTGCCGGTTCAATGCTTCCAAAAATTGGCCGCCGCGATGGCCGTCGGTGGCGCGGTGATCCCCGGCCAGGGTAGCGGTCAGCACCGGGCGAATGCCGAGCATGCCGTTCTCGGCCCAGGGCTGCTCCGCCACTTTGCCAAAGCCCACCAGGGCTACCTGCGGCGGGTAAATCACGCCGTAGACCTTCTCCACCCCCAGGTCTCCCAGGCTGGTCAGGGTAATGGTGGCGTCGGTCATATCAGAGCTGCGCAGCTTGCCGGCCCGCGTGCGGGTGATGATGTCGCGCACATCGGCCATTAGCTCATCCAGGCTCTTCAAATCGGCCTGGTGGATGGCCGGCGTCACCAATCCACCCTGCCGCAGCGAGATGGCAAAACCGATATTGATGGCTTCTTGAGGCTGAGGCTGGTCGTCCAGCCAGTAGCCGTTCAACTCCGGCACGTCAACCAACGCTTTAGCCGTAGCCTTGATCAACAACACCACCGGCAAGAGCCGGTCTTTGATGGAACGCTTTAGATTTTCCGCCTCCAGCCAGCGCAGCGCCCGGCTCATGTCAATCCGCATTTCCAGATAATAGTGCGGAATTTCTCGGTTGGAACGAGCCATGGCAGCAGCGATGGCCCGGCGCATGCCGGCTTGAAAATCGGGAGCGGCTCTGGGGGCGGGGGCCGGTTCTGCTGCAGGCGGGGCCGGCGGTGCAACCTCCACCGGCGGAGGAGTTGGCGCTGCTGCCGGCTTCAGCGCAGCCGCTTTGGCCTTCAACTCCGCCGCCGCTCGCTCCACGTCGGCCCGCTCAATGGCGCCCTGCGGCCCGGTTCCGTGCACCAGCCCCAGGTCAAGCCCCAGTTCGGCGGCCAGCTTGCGGGCCAGCGGTGAAATCCTGATCCGCTCTCTGGCCGGTTCAACCCCAAGCCGCGCCGCTTCCACCGGGGGCGGAACGACCGGCCTGGGGGCCGCCAGCGCGCCTACCACTTCCGCCACCCCTTCCGCGCCAATCAGCGCCAGCACTGTGCCCACCGGCACCTTCTGAAGCGGCTGGACTAGAATCTGTTGAATCACTCCAGCCTCAAACACTTCGATATCAATGACCCCTTTATCGGTTTCTACCTCGGCGATGACATCGCCCTTGTTGACCCGGTCGCCGGGTTTGACCTTCCACTCCACCAGCGTCCCGGCGGCCATATCCGCGCCCAGGCTGGGCATGCAAAATTCACTCATGGGTCACCATCCTTTTGACAGTCGCCACAATCGTCTCCACCTGCGGCAGGGCGGCCTGCTCCAGGTGCTTGGCATAGGGCATGGGGACTTCGGCGCTGCACAGCCGCTCCACCGGCGCGTCCAGATCATAGAAACCTTTTTCCATAATCCGGGCGCTGACCTCCGCGGCGATGCTGCCGCTGCGCCAGCCCTCATCCACAATCAAAACGCGGTGGGTTTTAGCCAGCGAAGCCAGGAAGGTAGCCTCGTCCAGCGGGCGCAGCGTGCGCAGGTCAATCACCTCCGCTTCGATGCCCTCTTTGGCCAGGATGTCCGCCGCCTCCAGGACTTTGAACAGGCTGGCGCTGTAGGTGATGATAGTAATATCCCGCCCCTCGCGCTGTACCCGCGCCCGGTCAATATCCACCAATCCGGCATCGTCCGGCAGCTCGCCTTCCATATTGTAGAGGGTGTTGTTCTCAAAGATGAGCACCGGGTCCGGGTCCTCAAGCGCCGTCCCCAGCATGCCCCGCGCGTCTTCCAGGGTGGCGGGGGTCAACACTTTGATGCCGGGGATGTGGGCAAACCAACCTTCCAAACTGTGAGCGTGCTGCGCCGCCAACTGCCGGCCCGCGCCGGTAGTTGTGCGAATCACCAGCGGCACGTTGAACAACCCGCCCGACATGTGCAGAATCGCAGCCGCACTGTTAAGAATCTGGTCGCCCGCCAACAGGCTAAAGTTAACCGTCATCACCTCTACAATGGGGCGCATGCCGCCCAGGGCCGCGCCGATACCCGCGCCCACAAAAGCCGACTCCGACAGCGGCGTATCGCGGATACGTTCCGGCCCAAACTCTTGCAGCAAGCCTTTGCTCACCGCAAAGCAGCCGCCGTAGCGCCCCA
>CAZDMM010000226.1:0-10082 GCA_964505845.1 uncultured Caldilineaceae bacterium | reverse complement strand
CTGCAGCCAACAAGGTAAACGTTATTGCAATATCAATGGGGTTAACTATACCATATTCTGCCGGGCCAATGGAAGGTCCAAAAGTCACCAAAAAGTCATGAAGTTGCTTTCCCCTTAGTACCTAAGTCACGTGGGTTAGCCAGGGAGTGGGTCGGGGAACTGTTGAGGGCGGCCTTAGCCAAAAGCGCCAGTTATAGTGCTTGTCGGTGCGGCAGGGCCAGATATAGTGGAGGACGAATGGGCAAAAAGTACCGGTGGGCTTGCCCAAAAGTCACGAATCAAGGGCGGGCAGGGCAGCAGACGACCACCATTTCCCCCCTCTAACTCCCCCCCTTTGGGGGGGCTGTCCACCCTTCCCCTTGCAGCGGGGGAGAGGGTCTATTTTCATTGTTGGGTGGTACACCCCGGCTCGTGATGGCCCCTGCTACTGGACTGTTACCGGCCCAAGCGGAGTCACATCGCCCGGCTCGTGGGCGTCGCCGGCGGTAAGCGGCAGCCGCTGGCCCGTAAGGGGGTAGTACCAGCCCACCACCAGCCGGTATTGGCCCGGCGGAACATTTGGCGGCAGCGCCAGCTTTTGCCGGTCAACCACCAGGCGGTTGGGCTGCCAGGCGCTGGTGGGCAGGCAGCCCAGGTCATCCTGGGGCGTCCAATCTAATTGGGCGGCAATATTCCCGCGGCTGTCCAGCAGGTGGGCAAAGGTTTTAAGGTCAACCGTAAGGGGGGCGGCGCTTTGCCAGTACAGGGTAAAGGGTAAAACCTCACCGGCTGCAAGAGTCGTGCGGGGCAGGTCAACCCCTTTGAGCGTAATGAGGTTCCAAAATTGAGCCTGGCGCGGCTGCTGCGGTTGGGCCGGCCGGGGCGCAATCGCTTCATAATAGTATTGCCCCACCCGCCGGAAGGCGCCCAGCCTGGCCCAGGTTTTGTTTTCAAATAGATAAAGTTCCTCATCCGCGTCGGTGATGGTCAATCGTTGTGTTGGGTCAGCCCAGTCTCCCCCAGCCCCGGCCACGCCCACGGCCAGGGTAAACTCGTCGCCCAGCTCCCAGGGCAGGGTGCGGGTGATGATGGTTTCGCCCGGCGACCAGTGCGAGGTGGGATACCACAGGGTTGTCACCAACGGCCGCTGGCCGGGGTCTTCAATTTTCTGGCCGCTGCGGTCAATGGAAAAGGGCCACAGCGCATAGTTATGCTCCAGGGGCTGCAGGGCCTGCCAATACAGGGTGATGACCGGGAGGCGGGCCTCGTGCGCGCCGTATTCCAGGCTGTAACCCAGCAGTTTGAGCTTGTGGTCAAAGATTAGCGGGGTGGCAAACTGCGGTTGAAATGAAGCCGGATTTGGGACGCGGGCAAAGCTAAAAAACTCATCCGGGAGTTGGGTAGGCAGGTCAGGCCGGTTCCGGGCCAGCAGCAGATAGCCGTCCACCGCGTCTACCACCCCAAAGCCGTTGTTTAGAAATTCATCCACGCGCTGGCGCAGCTCTACCGGGTGGAGCGGCCAGGAATCCTCGGTAACATCCAAAACAATATGATCGGCATCCTCGATGCGGTCAAAAATGTAGAGCGTTTTGCGCTGGCTGGCGTGCGGGTTCAGCCGATCCTGGGCCGACAGGGCCGCTTCCGGCGGAATCTGGGCCAGGATGCGCCCGGCCAGGCGGTGATGCTGTGTCACCTCTTCCCAGCCCCGGAACTGCCCACCCCCCGGCAAATAGCCGTAGTGTAGATGGTAAGCCAGGGTAGCAGTGAGGATGAGGCCGCCGAGGCAGATGTTGAGCGTATTGCGTAGTACGTGGTGCGTATTGCGTGATACGTGATGCGTGATGCGTAGTGCGTGGTGCGTGGTGCGTGATAATGCTCTATTCGCCATTCGCCCATTCACCATTCGCCTAAGGTTAGCAACGCCGTAGATGCTGCTAATCATCACCGCCGGTACAAGGGGGGCGGCGTAGATCAGGCTGTTGACCCGCTGCATCGGCGGGAAATTGCTGAGCAGGTTGATGCCCAGCGAGGGCAGGGCCAGCAGCAGGGTGAGGGGATTCAGCAGGGCGGTAAAAGCGGTGGGGCTGAGCAGCAGCCGGAAATAATCTAAGGCTTTAACTTCTTGCAAGTGGGTTAGCACCAACTGGGGCTGCCGGAAAAAGTTCAGCACAATTTGGAGCGGCGTTTCACCCAGGTGGCCGTAACGATTCCAATGGATGTTCTCGGTTCCGGCAAAGGTGCGGGGAATGACAAAAACGGCCAAAAAAGCCCACATCAGACACAGGGCGATGGTGGTTGCCCCCAGGCGGTACCGGCGGTTGGCTAAAAAGGCGTAGAGGCCCAGCATCAACACCAGCAGGGTCATATCCTCTTTGCAGGCGGCGGCCAGCAGGGCAAACAGCGCAAAGCGGCCGGTCTGGCGGGTTTCCAGGCAGTAAAAAGCGGCCAGGAGAAAGGTTGGGGCCAGGGTAACGGCGTGAAAATCCAGCAGAGTGGCCCCCTGAATGGCCGGAAACATCAAGTACGCCAGGGCAAAGATGAGGGCCAGGCCGTCATTCTTAAGTTTGAAGCGAGCCAGCGCAAAAACCGGCCCAGCCCCCAGGGCCACCACAACGCTTTGAAAAATGAACAGCGTCTCCGGGCCGCTGTAAATAAGGTACAGCCACGAGATAGGCCATAAAATCGGCTCAACGTGCAGGCTTAAGCGGTTGGTTGCGCCGGGTTGGTTGGTTTGGTGGAAGGGGCGGCCATGCAGCGTGTTCCAGATGGATTGGTCCATGTTGCCCAAATCCAAAGCCCGCGAGCCAAAGGAGTAGTAATGCAGCAGCAGTTGGGCGCTAAAAAAGGCGGCGTAGCCGGTTATCAGCAGGATGAGCAGAAGGTGAAAAAAGCGGGGAGAGGGTTTAAGCATGCTAAAACGTAAATGTTGGTAGGACTGCCGGGCCGGTGAGAAAGTCATGGCGCTTTACGTTTTACGCGCTTAACAATTTTACCAGTTGGACCAGCAGATAGCCATAGAGTCCAATAGCCCCTACCAGCAAGAGGGCGCTGCTAAGGCCCAGGCTAAACCAATTAGGCCGGGGTTTGGTGTCGGTCCAGGGGCTGCTGCCCTGGGCCTTGCTTTCCTCTACCATCGTCTGGTTAATGGGGGGCGTCTCGCTAAGCTGCTGAAGCTGCTGCCAGGCGGCTTGCTGCGATTTTTTGTCATCGGCATAACGGGTAGCGCCCCGAAAGGCCTGGATAGCCTTTTTACGGTCGCCTTTAGCCAGATAGGCCAGCCCCAGGTTAACATAGGCCGGGCCAAAGTATTGATCGTTGCGGATGGCCTGCTGGTAGCGGGCGATGGCGTCCTCATACTGCTGGTCGGTGTGAAACCGGGCGCCGGCTCTAAAGTGTATCTCGGCGATGCTGTTGCGCTGGTTTTGCTGCTCTAGCAAAAGGGCCACGGGACGGCTGTCGGGCGTGGGGCGCGGCTGTGGGGCGCTGCGGCGCTGGCGAAAGAAAGCAATCAGGCTGGCCAGGGCGGTAAAGCCATCCAGCCCCGGCAAAGGCAGCAGGCTGATAAAGGTTAGCCCCAGGCTGGCTTTGGCCAGCAAGCTGGTTAAGGCCAGGGCCAGGGCATGCAGATTGAGCGTGGCCGGCAGTTTGGCCGTATCCAGAAAGAGATAAGGCAAAACCGCATCGGTAGAAACTTCGCTTTGGTAGACCAGGGTGGCGGCCAGGGTTAACGTCAGCAAGAGCACGGCCAGGCCAAAGGTGAGGCTGGCCAGCGGCCCTGCCAGAGCCACCAGGCAGATATCCAGGTAGCCGCGTTTGAATTTGGTGGGGTTAACCTGCATGGGCTTGGGCCAGCCCAAACCCAAAATCAAGAAGGCGATAAAGCCAAACCAGGAGATATGCTTCAAAGGGTTCAGGGTGATTGAGCCTCGCTCCACCTGGGAGGTGTCGCCCAAAAAATAGGCCGCCAGGGCGTGCCCTAACTCGTGAACGGTATAGCCAACCAGCAGGCCGGGGATGATCAGGAGGTTTGTCCAGTGAAAATAGGGAAAAAAAGTATACATGCCTCAATTAACCTGGTGGAGTGAAAAGGGGGTTTCCAGGACGTCAATGATTTCATCCTGGTAAGTCATCTCGGCGCGGGCGGTATACTGCTCCTGGGGATCGGGTGAGCGCAGGTGGATGGTCAAGGCGGTGAAGCTCTCCTTGTGTTCCACAATAAACAAAGTGGCTATTTGCTGGCGGCGGCTGTTCAGAATGCTCAGTTCAAGATGAGGGTAGGGACTGGGGGCGTTGGCAGCCGGTTTAGCCGGCCGGCCAGGCGGCGCGTCGAGCATGCCGGGCATCATCAAGGCCACGTTGGCTGCGGTAGTGGGTAAACCTTCTACCACCAACTCCAACGTGACCCGGCGGTTATCTTCCAGGACGACCGGGTTTAACGAGGCAATACGCGGTTTTTGAGCAGACATAATTTCTCCCTGACTGGCAGCACAGCTCATTATACCACTACGGTCGGCTAACCTCTAAATTTGTATGGCGACTCTCAACCGTGTGTCATGGCCCGCCGGATGCGCTCCTCCCAGCCGGGGCGGGCGGCCGTTGGTTGCAGTTGGCCGGATTCAACCTCATAAACATAAAGTGGTTGCAATATATAACGGCCATTTTCCACCCCGGCCACCTCGACAATGCGGGTAATTTTGCGGCGATAGTCGGGCAGGGTATGGTTTTGTTGGTAGGTAATCAGCCGGATGGCCGAGGCAATCAAGCTGCGAATTTGGTTCAGGCCCAGGCCCAGGTTAGCCATGAGACACAGCGACTCCAACTGTGTTAAAGCCTCTTCTGGCCCGGTGGCCGTTAACGGGGTGATGGCTCGCAGGTCGCCGCTCATAAGTTGGATGGCCCGCATGGCCTCTGGCCCCTGCATCTCGCCCAGCACCAGCCAGTCTGGATGCATTTTAGCAGCCACGTTCAGCAACCTGGCCGGCGAAGTAGCTGGCGTGTCGCCAATTTCCAGGTGAATGCGGCGCGGATGGCGGATTGGCAAATCGTAGCTGTTGGCTACTACGATGACCCGCTGCTCAGGGGGAATACTCTCGGCCAGAAGCTGCGCAATTGTAGTTTTGCCGCTGCCTCTATTGCCGACCACCAGGGTGTTCAAGCCATAATCAATGGCCTGCCTGAGCAGAGCATGCGCCTCACTGGTGATAGCGCCCCACTCAATCAACTTTTCCCAGGTAAAAACCGGGTAGTCCGGTTTGCGAATGACCAGATACGGCCCATCCACGGCTGTCGGCGAGATGACGGCCATAAAGCGTGAGCCGTCCGGCAAGCCAACTTCACCCACCGTCTGAGTGGCGCTGAGAGTGATACCCCCCCAGGCCAAAACGGCCTCAATGACGGCCTGGATGGCCGCGGTCGAGTCAAAGCGGATACCGGCCTCAACCACCTGGCCGTCTCGTTCAACATATACTTTATCCGGCCCGTCTACCATAATCTCCAGCACCGTTGGGTCGGCGTGAAGCGGAGCCAGCGGGCCGAGCGAAGTTGTCCAATCACTATTCATCGTGCTCTCCTTGATACAAATTTTCTCCCACTTTACCTTAAAATGGCCTCTGCTGCTTCCGCCAAAAGCACAGGTACAACCTGTGGACTCCCACAGTTTTTAGGTGGAGCCAAGCCAGCCTTGCCGCAGAGCCAGGGCGGTGGCTTCGGTGCGGGAGCTGGTGTTGGTTTTGTTGAAAATGGAGTTGAGATGAAATTGGATGGTGCGCTCGCTGAGGCCCAGACGAAAGGCAATCGCTTTGTTGGTCAAACCCGCCGCCACCAGGCTCAAAACCTGTACCTCGCGGGGCGAGAGGGGAGGGGCTGAGGCATTGGTTTCAAGGGCAGCGGCCAAATCTTGGGCTTCATTCAGCGCTTGCCCGGCCAACTCACCCAAAGCGGCCACCGCCGCCCTGGCCGGGTAATTGTCGGCCGGCAGAACTCGCTCATAAGCGCGCGCCTGGGCCAACAGTAAGTCGAGGGTAGCCAGAAGACCGGCCGCCTGATTTTTGAGTGAGTTATTGGATTCTGCCATCGTCATAGTAAAAAATGATTCTACTGTGAGAGGAACGATTTGACAATGCCTGCCGGTGCTACCACAAGACTTCAGTCCAGAAACCCGACTTTTGATTTGTTTTGACAACTTTGTTTGGCTGCCGGCTCTCACTTTAGAGCAAAAAAGCCGGGTTTCTTTGCACATTGACATCAAACTCTCTTTGTAATTATACTGTATTTTGTGGATTCTCGTCGGCGGCCCCTATATCTTGTGCTATAGTGGGAAAACTGAGGGCCTTGTTTTACAGCCAACAGCCTCAATGCTATAATGTGGACATGGCGAGTCCCCAGATTTCGCGGCGAGTCTTTGTCACAGGCTTGGGCGTGGCCTTGCTGGTGAGCGGCTGCTCCTCAGAGGTGGCCAACTTCATCTTGGGGCCGACCGCCACCCCCCTGCCAACGCCTACCCCCACCCCGCTGCCCAGCGCCGACGCCGTCGCCCAGGCTTATCTCAATGCCTGGGGCCAGGGTGATTATCACACCATGTACAGCCTGCTAACCCCCTCTTCCCAGCTTCGCTTGAGCCTGGAGCAGTTTCAAAATTTTTACACCAGCGCCATGAACCAGGCCACCGTTACCCAGGTGCAAACGCAGCTCCAATCGCTGCTCCACACCGGGCCGCAGGCTTCGGCCACCTTTCATCTAACCTGGCAAACTAACCTATTTGGCGCCCTTACCGCCGATAACCAGATGCGGCTTAAGTTTGACGGGGGGCGCTGGGGCCTGGAGTGGCAGCCTACCCTGGTGCTGCCCCAATTGGGCGAAGGGGTCAGCCTGGTCTTTTTGAGCGAGCAGCCGGCCCGGGGCAATATTTATGACCGCAATTTTCATGCCCTGGCTGCCCAGGGTGAGATGGTAACGGTGGGCATTATTCCCCAATATGTCAAAGACCAAAAGGCGGTCATTACCCATCTGGCTAACCTGACCAAAGTGCCGCCAGAGCAGATTCAGGCTAAAGTGGCCGCCGCCCGGCCGGATTGGTTTGTGCCTATCGCCGAAATCAGCTTTGAAACCAGCCTGCAGTATGATAACCTGCTCAATAACCTGGCCGGGGTAGACCGGCGCGCTCACGAAGTCCGCACTTATGGCGATGGCGATACCGCCGCCCATATTATCGGCTACATGGGCGCTATCCCGGCGGAACGCAAGCAAGAATACCTGGTGCAGGGCTACCAGGGGGATGAGTTGGTTGGTTTGTCCGGGGTAGAGGGTTGGGCCGAGCGAGAATTGGCCGGCCAGCGCGGTGGGCGGCTGGTAACGCTTTCGCCGGGGCGCCGGGTGCTCTCGGAGCTGGCCGCCATCCAGGCCCGGGCCGGCCAGAGCGCCTTTTTAACGCTTGACACCTTTTTTCAAGCCACGGTGGAGCAGTTGTTGGGTGAGCGGCTGGGGGCGGTGGTGGTCATGGACCCTTACAGCGGGGCTATACACGCTCTGGCCAGTTATCCGCGCTTCAAACCCTCGCTCTTTACCGCCGGGGTTGATGTTAACGCCTGGGCTGCCCTCTACACCGATGAGAAGCGCCCCCTGCTCAACCGGGCCACCCAGGGCCAATATCCGCCCGCTTCGGTCTTTAAAATAGTCACCCTGAGCGCCGCCCTGGCGGTGGGTGGTTTTAAGCCGGAAGATACCTTTGTGTGTACCGGCCGGTGGGACAAACTGGGCAAAGGCTTTGAAAAGAAATGTTGGCTGGCCAGCGGACACGGCAAAATCAATTTGGTTGATGGCCTGACCCAAAGCTGCGACGTGGTCTTTTATGAGCTTGGACTCGCCCTCCACAAACAAGATGCTCAACTTTT
Source organism: uncultured Caldilineaceae bacterium (assembly GCA_964505845.1). Classification (GTDB taxonomy): domain Bacteria; phylum Chloroflexota; class Anaerolineae; order 4572-78; family J111; genus DSQQ01. The sequence goes on along the minus strand of CAZDMM010000226.1, from coordinate 2,214 downwards.
GCCCAATTGGGCCAGGGCCTTTGGCCTGGGCGCGCCGACCAACATGATCGGTTTAACGGAAAGCGCCGGCATTGTCCCTGATAATCAGTGGAAGCAAACCACCCTCAACCAACCCCTGTTTGATGGCGATGCGGTCAACTCGGCCATTGGCCAGGGCTATATGCTAGTTACGCCGCTGCAAATTGCCCGCCTGCTGGCGGCTATTGCCAACGGTGGGCAGTTGATGCGCCCACGGGTGATTGAACGGCTGACCAGCGTGGATGGCTCGGAGCGAGTTTTTAAGCCGGAAGTAGCGGGGGTGCTGCCCCTGACCTCGGAGCCGTTGATTTTGATCCGGCAGAGTCTGGAGGCCGTGGTCAGTGGAGCGCGGGGCACGGCTCGCAGCGCCTTTGAGGGGATTGCTTACACGGTTGCGGGCAAAACTGGCACCGCCGAGTCGGGCCAGGAAAAACCGCATGCCTGGTTTGCCGGTTATGCTCCGGCCGACGCCCCACGGGTGGTGATTGCCGTCATCCTGGAGCATGCCGGCGAAGGTTCCAAAGAAGCGGCGCCGCTGTTTAGAAAAGTGGTAGAAGCCTTTTTTGAGTGGGAAACCAGGTCGGCCTGAAAAATATAAATTTGCACCCCACCAGATGCCATTTTGAGCCTGTTTATTAGGGATTTTGCTCTAAAAATAAGCTCTCTTGACTAATTTTATCCCACTCCCCACTTTATGTCTCTTTATGTTCAAACTTCTGCCCATTTTTACCCCTTGACCATATAATCACAGACACATTGACATAGTTTTTTTCTTATGCTATTATGACCCCAGTCTTAACCTGAATTCTGCATAAGTAAAGTCCAGTCCTTTGAAAGGAGAGACCAACAGGTATGGCATCTCGAACAGAGCAAATGATTTCCCGTTTGCGGGATTTACAGGCGGGTACGGCTGATATTGAAGCTTCGGCGGTGGTTAGTGTGGATGGTTTGATTATGGCTTCCTCACTGCCGGCCGATGTTGAGGAAGACCGGGTTTCGGCGATGTCTGCGGCTATGCTGTCGCTGGGGGAGCGTATCGCGGCTGAATTAGGGCGGGGCATCCTGGACCAGGTTTATATTCGCGGCAACAAAGGGTATGTCATCCTCATGTCTATTGGTGAGGAAGCGGTGTTGACGGCTCTGGCACGCGGGGACGCCAAATTGGGCTTGATTTTCCTGGATATGAAGCGGGCGGCCGAAGATTTGGCCAAGCTGGTTTAAAGATATTTACGCTTGGGGTTGACCCAAAATTTTATTATTTCCACGTCATTAATCACCAAATCGTAACGCCGTGTCATCAAGTTGACACGGCGTTTTTGTGCAAATGATACAGCCGGGAAAGCGTTTCTTAAGGACTATTCACCTTCCCGGAAGCTAACTCTTGGGAAACCAGCTTCCGGGAAGGTTTTTTACGGCGTTTTTGTGCAAAGGATGCGGCCGAGCCGGCGTCAATTCAAGTAGCCGCCCCTGGAATAGCTGCCCTGCGGCCGGCCGGGATCATCATCTTCTTCATCCTCGTCGTCAAGTTCCATCCAATCATCATCGTCTTCATCTTCGTCAAAATCGAACATGGTAAAGGCGCCATCATTGAAGAGATTGAGTTCGTCCAGGGCTTCCTCGGCGGCCTGGGCAATCACCTCGTTGTCGTTTTCCACACAAATCTCCAGGGCTTCACGGGCTTCACGCCCGCCAATCCGGCCTAAAGCCCAGATTGCCATTTCTTGCACCTGCAAGTCGGGGTCTTCATCAATAAGTTGCACCAACCTGGCGACGGCCTCACCGGCCTCCAACTCCCCACAGGCGCGGGCCGCTTCAAAGCGGATTTCGCTGTTGTCATTTTCCAATTCAGCGATCACTTGAGGCCGCCAGCGGGCGTCGGCGCTGCGGCCCATGGCAAAGACGGCGCTCACCTGCATCTTTTCGTTTTCGTCGTAATAGGCATTTTCGATGATTTGGGCAATTCCAGGCCGGCTGGAAAAAGCAATCGACTCGATGGCGCGGCGGCGGACATCCAGCTCTTCACCACCCATCCGAATCGTCTCAAGCAGGGCATCTTCGGCCAGGGTAGACTGCTCCTGGTGGATTTTTTCAATTTCACCCAAATAAACAAAGCGGCCCAGGCCGGCGGCTGCAGCCGCTCTGACGATGGCCGCTTCGTCGGTGCGCAGCAGGTGGATGAAGGGGCCAATCAGGGCC
>CAZDMM010000225.1:0-10089 GCA_964505845.1 uncultured Caldilineaceae bacterium | reverse complement strand
TTGCGGCCATGTCCGCTTTATTCATTGCCCTGGCCGTGCTCTACACCTACAGCCGAGGCGCTTTTATGGCCATGCTGCTGGTGCTGCTCCTGGTAGCTATCGAGCGGCGCATCAAATTCTCTCTGATCGTCTCCGTGATCCCGGCCGTGTTCCTGATCATGCAATTTTTGCCGGCCGGGTTTACCGACCGCCTGCAAACTCTCTCCATTTTTACCAATGAAGACAGCCATGTGCAGTCAGAAGTATCATTTCGGGGCCGCAGCAGCGAGATGATGAGCGGCCTCAATATGTTTGCCGACCATCCCTTTTTAGGCGTCGGGGTTGGCAATTACATTCAACACTATCAAAAATATGCCTCCCGTCTGGGGCTGGAGTATCGCACCGAAGGCCGCCGCGCTCATTCCACATACCTGGAAATTGCCGCCGAAACCGGTCTGCCGGGGTTGATCACCTTTGGCGGGTTATTCTTATCGGTCTTCTTCGGCCTGGCCCAAACCCGCCGCAAGTTGAGAATCTTGCCTGACTATCCCCACTGGTCTACCTGGATTTCGGGCCTGCAAATCGGCCTGAGCGCCTATCTCTTCACCAGCACCTTTCTGCACGGGGACTATATTCGCTATTTGTGGCTGCTGGTCACTTTGAATATTACTTTATTTCACCTGGCCGATTACCTGGTCGCCAGCCACAAATCCATCCAGACCCGCTCCACCCCCTGGTCAGGTTCTCAAACTCAACCGGCCAGCCCATGGGTGGGTTATTAAACCATGCCGCGAGCTGCTACCCTATGACCCCCTCCCCCAACGGCCAACATCTTGCCCGCCAGGCCGCGCACGGCATCCTGTGGAGCTACGCCTCTTTTGGCCTGGGCAAAGCCCTGGTTTTTCTGACCACCGTGGTGCTGGCGCGCCTGCTAACCCCGGATTATTTTGGCATCGTCGCCCTGGCTACTCTGGCTGTGAATTACCTGGGCATCCTCAAGGATTTTGGCCTGGGCGCGGCCCTGATTCAACGGCGCAACGATGTTGAAGAGGCCGCCAACACCGTCTTCACCCTCAACCTGTTGTTGGGGCTGGGCCTGACGCTCCTGGCCATGCTGGCCGCTCCCTGGGTGGCGCTGTTTTTTAGCGAACCGCAAGTCACGCCGGTGCTTCGCTGGTTAAGCCTCACCTTTACCCTCGATGCCCTCAGCTCGGTCCATACCATTCGCCTCCAGCGTGAGCTGGATTTCCGCCGCAAGCTCATCCCCGATTTGGGGCGCTCCATCGTTAAAGGCATGACATCCATCAGCCTGGCCCTGGCCGGCTATGGGGTATGGTCGTTGGTGATCGGCCAGTTGGTGGGCAGCCTCAGCACGGTGGCGCTGGCCTGGCTGGTGTCGCCCTGGCGGCCTCGCCTCAGCGTTAACTACGGCTTGCTAAAAAGCCTGCTGTCCTACGGTTTCTCGCTGATGAGCCTGGATATCCTGGCCGTCATTGAAGATAACCTGGACTATTTGATTGTGGGGCGCGTATTTGGCAATACCGCCCTGGGGATTTACACTTTAGCCTATCGCTTGCCAGAACTGCTGGGGCTGAATACGCTCTGGATCATTGCCGGGGCCTTATTTCCGGCCTTTGCCTCAGTGCAGCATCAGCCCGACCTGCTGCGGCGTGGTTTTTTGCTCACCCTGCGCTACGTCGAGATGTTCAGCGTGCCGGTCTCATTGGGGCTTTTCATCGCCGCCGACCCGCTGGTGCGGGTGGCCTTTGGCGAGCGCTGGAGCGAGGCTATCCCGGTCGTGCAGGTATTAGCCATCTTTGTGCTGGTTACCTCTATCGGCTTCAACGTGGGCGATATTTATAAAGCCGTAGGCCGGCCCGATATTTTGATGAAATTAGGGCTGCTCAGAATAGTGGTGTTAGGGCCAGCCTTATGGTATGGCGCTCAGTTTGGACTGGTCGGCATTGCCTACGGCCATTTAGTGGTCAGAACGATCCAAAACATCCTATACTTATGGGTCGCTGCTCGCTTTGTCAAGGTGAACCTGGCCGACATCTTACGGCAACTGAAACCCTCTTTTCTCAGCGGCCTGGCGTTGCTGCTGCTGGCCTGGCCGAGTCTTTACGCTACCGCCCATGCGGCCCCGATCATCCGCTTGGGGGTAGTCATAATAGCAGGCGCCGCCGGCTACTTGAGCGTCTTGTGGCTGCTGGAAGGAAAAACATTAATACAGGCCGGGCGTACCCTGGGGCTGCCCGGTCTTGGCCAACCCTCATCCTCCGCCTCGTCTCTTGCCCTGGATACCCCTTCTGGCCCTGAAGTTGGCTAATATCTTATGGCGAGTGGGGCAATACGTGTCGGATGCCGATAAAGCATTTGGGTATCCTTTCTTTAAAGAAATATGCCGGTTTGCTGCTGCTGGGCTGCTTGCTGCTTGGGACGCGCCCTTGCTATGCTCAAACACCTGCGCCAACTGCCGTGAGTCCGATAACTCCAACTGTCACCCTGACCTTAAGCACGCCGGCGCCTGCTTTCTCCCTTGAGCCAAACCGTACCGGGGTGGCTGAGATAACTTTGGCTCAATTGGGCCAAAAAACTACCGAACTGCGGCCTCCTTTGAGCCAATGGTCGTTTAATTTTAACACCCCTGACCGCTGGAAGGTGAGCATGGCTGACAGCTCGTTGGAGCTGCATTACGACTTACGGCAGGCTGATGTTGTCGCCCCTCCGCCGCCTCAAGCTTTGGTGGAGGTTTATTTTAATGAGGTTCTTCTCACCACCTTCTCACCGGCGGTGGGAGAAAATCAGGTTATCCGCATCCCGCTGACCCCGGAAGCGGTCACAGAGCCGGGCCTAAACAACCAGGTCCGCCTGGTCTATTTGTGGCAAAACTGTCAAACCACCGAAAATCAGGCGCCATTGATGATTAGAGATAGCTCCGTGCTTCACCTTAGTTACCAGTTGACCCCCCTCACCATTAATCTGGCCGATTTCCCCCGGCCTTTGACCCAAAATCCTTTTACCCCCGAATCGGTTGCCCTGGTGATACCCGACCGGTACAGCCAGGCTGATCTGGAGGCCGCAGCCATCGTGGCCGCCACCTTAGGCCAGCAAGCGCCCCACTTAGCCTTGAGCCTGATCACCGCCGCCCAGGCCACCCCAAAGCGCCTGGCTCAGACCAGTGTTATCATCATCGGCCAGCCGCAGAATAACCGCTTCCTGCTCAACCTTTACCAGCGCCGGTTGTTGCCCACCCGTTTAGCTCAGGACGGCGCCGGCCTGCTTGACCCGGCTAACCAACCCATCGCACCGGAGGCCGGGGTGCTGCAAGAAATCCCTTCCGATTTCGATCCCGACCACGTCTACCTGGTTGTCAGCGGCGGCAGCGCCGCCGGCGTTATCCGCGCCGCCCAGGCCCTGTCGGCTTCAGCGCCGCGCTACGGTTTTGAAGGCAACCTGGCCATTATCTCGGAGTTTTATACCCTCAACCCTGCCATAGCTGAACTAGCGGAGACTTCTAGCCTGGCCGATTTAGGTTATAAAGATACCACCTTCTACGGCATCGGCGACCAAAGCCTGTCCATCCGCTTTTTCATCCCGGCCAACTGGCATTTTAGCGATAACCCCAGCCTCACCCTGTCCTACATTTATTCAGCCCTGCTGCAAGGCAGCGCCTCCGGTTTGACCCTTACCCTCAACAACAAACCCGTTGCCAGTCTCCCCATTGGGCAGGCCACCCCCGGCGCGCAGCAGCAAACCCTGGCGTTGCCGGCGGCCGACCTCAGGCCGGGCGCTTACAATCGCCTAAAAATTGACGTCTCAACCAGCATCAGGGCCTCGGACTGTGATTTGCCCCGGTTAGACCAGGTTTGGCTGCGGATTTTGGAAACCGGCCAACTGCATCTGCCTCACACCGTCGCTCAACCTCAACCCAGAGCCACGCTCAAAGATGCCCTGGCCCCTTTTGCCGCCGGCCAGAATTTGAGTGATGTGTGGTTTGCCCTGCCCCAAAACCCCACCGCCGCCGAACTGCAAGGTTTGGTCACGACCGCTGCCTGGCTCGGCGGCTTGAGCGGCGGGGCCGGTTTTGCACCCCGCGTGTCCACCGGCCTCATCAGCAATACCGCTGTTTTGACCTCTTATCACGTCATAGCTCTTGGCCGGCCCACCCAAAACCCGCTCATCGCCTTGATGAACGAGTATCTGCCCCAGCCCTTTGTGCCGGGCCAGGACAACCTGCGCCAGCAAATCGGCAATGTAGACTACCGCCTGCCCGATAATTTTAGCCTGGGGCTGCTACAAACCCTGCCCTCCCCCTGGAATCCGGCCAAAACCGCCCTGGTTGTCAGCGGCGTCACCCCCCAAGGGGTCGCCTGGGCCATCAACACCCTCATCGGCCCGGACACCTATTACGGCTTAAGAGGCAACCTGGCCTACATCCGGGATGAACGGATTGAAACCCTTGACTCGACCAAGTTTATTCGCCCTCCCCTGGAAAATGCCCTGGAGACGATGAGCCAAAATGGCGACAACGTCGCCCTGGAGCCGGTCGCCGCCACCCCACCGCCTCCGGCCGCTCCCACCCTGCCCGTTTCTCCCCTGCCCACACCTACCCGGCCCATCGCCTTGTCTGCGGCAGCGCCTACAGCCCTGCTGCCCCCCACCGCGCCGTTGACGGCCGCCTTTACACCTGCCGGCGCTGTCACGCCTGGGAATATCCCAGAAAAATACCTGCCGCAAGGGGCCACCCCTCCCCCCACCGTCAACTATCTGATCCTGGGCCTGGTTGGGACAGGTCTCCTGATCGCGGCGGTGGGCGCCTTCGTCAGTTGGCGCAAAAGCAAAACCCGCACTTTATCCTAAAGGCATAGCACCATCATGAACAACGACCAGCAATTACTATTTGACCAGTACCTCTCCACCGGCTTTGCTCAAGCTTACGGCCCCGACAGCGTCAAATCGGCCTATTATTTACGCATGTTCGCCCGCAACATTGGGCCGCACCTGCCCCCCAACCCGGCCGCCCCGGTGGTGGACATCGGCTGCGGGCTGGGCCATTTTCTCTACTATCTCCTCCAAAGCGGCTATACGAACACCCTGGGGGTTGACATCGGGGCCGAGCCGGTTGAGTTCTGCCGGCGGCACATCAGCCCCAACGTGGCTCAAATTGAGAGCATCGAGACCTTTCTGGCCCAAAATCCCGGCCCGTATGAGGTAATAGGCTTCTTTGATGTCATCGAGCATCTGCCCAAGCCAGGCATCATCCCCACGCTGCGCCTCATGCGCCAGCATTTGGCCCCTGGTGGGGTGCTATTTATCCGCACCGGCAATCTGGCCAGCCCGCTCGGCCCACGCGTACGCTTTGGCGACTTCACCCACGAAGTCGGCTTTACCGAATTCAGCCTGGGGCAGGTTTTAAGCGCGGCCGGCTTTCAACCGGGCGAGTTCGCCCTGCTGCCCTACGAACCGCCCGCCCCCAAAAATCTTAAGCAGAGGCTGCGAGCGGCCCTGCACCGCCTGGTTCAGTGGGGCTGGCGCAGCCTGTTTGTGATCGAGTCTTCGCCGCCGCCCCGCATCACCGCCGAATTAATCATGGCCGTAGCCCGGTGGGCTGTCTAATGAGGTTTGACATTCAAAACCGCCATAAGCTGGAAGATCGGAAGGCTGGAGGATTGGATAAAGAGCCAATATCCAGCCTTCCAAACACTTTACGAATTTACTCGTCAAAAGCCATAAGGCAAGGTAACACTGTGGCGACTTTACCCGGTCGGAAACGCATTGTCTATCTGATCGACTCCCTGGGTTTGGGCGGCGCGGAACGGCTGCTGCCCATCTACTTGCAGCACCTCGATACCGGGCGTTTTGAGCCGCGCGTCTGCGCCCTGCACGCTAAAGATAACAACCGCCTGGCCGCCGACATCGAGCGGCTGGGCATCCCGGTTGACTTGCTCTCCCTGCGCCACCTGCGCAACCTGCCGGCGGCGGGCCAATTGCTGCGCTACCTGCGCCGCCACCAAACCGACCTGCTCCACACCCAACTGGAATTTGCCGATACCCTGGGCAGCCTGGCCGCCCGCTGGCTGAGCCTGCCCAGCGTGTCAACCCTGCACACCTTTGATGACCCGCCCAAAGGCAGCCGCACCTATTGGCGGCTCAAACTGCGCTGGTGGTCGCTGGCGCGCTTTTGTGGCCGCATCATCGCCGTCTCGGAGGGTACACGGCAGCATCACCTCCGGGTGGGCGGGTTGCCGCCCCACAAAGTGCTCACCCTCTACAACGGCATTGACTTATCCCGTTTTGACCATGTAACCCAGGTAGACCGGCCCGCCATCCGGCAGGCGCTTGGCCTCCCCCCCGACGCGCCGGTGCTGGTTACGGTGGCGGTGCTGCGTCCCCCCAAGGGGATACAATATATGATTGAAGCCTTGCCCGCCATTTTAGCCCATGCGCCCAACACGCACTATTTGGTTGTCGGCAGTGGTGAGCATGAAACCGCCCTGAAAAATTTAGCCCGGCAACACGGCGTGGGCGACCGGGTCATTTTTACCGGCGCCCGGCTCGATATTCCCGACCTGCTGGCCGCCAGCGACTTGTTTGTGCTGCCTACTCTCACCGAAGCCCTGCCCACCGTCCTGGCCGAGGCTATGGCCGCCGTGAAACCCATCGTCGTGAGCAACGTGGGCGGCGTCCCCGAAATGATTGAGCACCATCACAACGGCCTGCTGGTTCCCCCGGCTAACCCGGCGGGGTTGGCCCAGGCCTGTCTGCAACTGCTGCAAAATCCTGACCAGGCCCACCGCATGGCCTGCGCCGGCAGAGAGATCGTGGAGCAGCGCTTTAATATCCAGCGGCAGGCCCAACGCCTGGCCGAACTGTATGAGGAACTTCTGGCTCAACGCCGCAGGGAGCAAGTATGAAATTATTTGTAGTTGAACCGCTCGGTCGAGGCGGCATGATCCACTACGCCTATCAGCTCTGCACAGCCCTGGCCGCCCAGGGCGCCGATGTAACCCTGGTGACTGCCCACGATTACGAATTGGATGACCTGCCCCACAACTTTACCGTAGCAAAACGGCTGCGCCTGTGGAGTCTCTTTGACCCCACTTCCAGCCACGCGCCGGCCGGCCCCCTGGCAAAAGCCTGGCGCAAAGTGTGGTGGACGGCCCGGCGCGGCTGGCGCGCCCTGCACCTCATCATCGAGTGGCTGCGCCTGAGCCATTATTTACTGGCCCAGCAGCCCGACCTGGTTCAATTCGGCAAAATCAGCTTTCCCTTTGAAACCATCTTTCTGGCCTGGCTGCGGCGGCGCGGCCTGCTGCTGGCCCAAATTTGCCACGAGTTTGAACAGCGTGAGCGCAGCACAAGTCCCCTCACCACCCTGTCTAACCAACTTTATGCCAGCGTTTATACCCACTTCTCGGCTCTTTTTTTTCACGGCCAGAGCAACCGCCAGCGTTTTTTGAGCCTCTTTGACCTGCCCGCCCAGCGGCTGCACACCATCCCCCACGGCAACGAAAGCATGTTTTTAACCCTGGTCAAGGGCGGCCCCAGCGCCGCCGAGCTACGACAGCGTTATGGCTTTGCGCCCGGCGAGCCGGTGGTGCTGTTTTTTGGCCTGCTGGCCCCCAGCAAGGGCCTGCCCGACCTGCTGCAAGCCTTTGCCCTGGCCCGGCCCCACTGCCCGGCCAAATTGTTGGTGGCCGGCTACCCTACCAAGTTTATTGACATAGCGGAGCTGCGAAATCTGGCGGCTGACCGGGGGGTGACGGACAGCGTGGTTTTTGATACGCGCTACATCCCCATGGCAGAAGTGGCCGGGCTGATGGATTTGGCCGCCGTGGTGGTCTATCCCTACCGCAACAGCACCCAAAGCGGCGCGTTGCAATTAGCCTATGCCTTTGGCCGCCCGGTGATTGCTACGCGGGTCGGCGGGCTGCCGGAGGCGGTGGAGGAGGGCCGCAGCGGTTTTTTGGTTTCGCCCGAGGCGCCGCCGGAACTGGCCGAGGCCATCATCAAATTGGTCAACAATCCCGCGTTGGCCGCCGAGATGGGCGCGTATGCCCGCCACCTGTCCGAAACGCGCTACTCCTGGCAGCCCATCGCCGAGCAGATTTTGAGCGTTTACCAGGGTGTACTGAACCAGACAGGTCGGCCCTATCATGTCACCAGTTCCGGCTGGGGAGTCAGATAACGTTACTGCATGGAAATCGGCAAACATCCAGAATCCTCTCGCCCGGTGTTGCTTATTGACCTGGCCCAACGCTTTGGCGGGGCCGAGGTGCGCGTGCTCGATACCGCCACACTGCTGCATGGACAGTACCCCTACGCGGTGGCGACGTTGACCGGCTCACCGCTGCACCGCCGGCTGGAGGCGGCCGGGCTAGCCTCGCTGCCGCTGCCCTTTGCACGCAGCAGCCCGCGTATCGTGCCCTTTCTGGTGCAGGCGATTCGCCGCCACGGCTACCAAATTGTTGACGCCCACAACGTCCAATCCCAATTTTGGGGCCATCTGGCCGCCCGCTGGGCCGGCGTCCCGCGCCAGGTCTCAACGGTTCACAGCGCCTACCGGCTGGAACATCACGGCTCGCTCAAAGGCCGGCTGTATGAACAGGTATTGCGCCTTAATAGTTGGCAGGGAGTCCACTTTATTGTGGTGACGGAGGCCATCGAGAGCTACCTGGGCCAGGCCGGTCTCCGGCCCAAGCAGATCACCCTGATTCATAACAGCATCACTCTGCCGGCCGACTCGTTCCGCCGACGCGACTCAGCTCTGCTGCAAGCTCTGGGCTGGCCCGAAGATGCTTATATTGTTATAGTAGTGGCCCGGCTGGAGCCGGTTAAGGGGCACACTTATTTGATTGAGGCCATAAAACAGGTAGCGGCGACCCGGCCCCAACTGCGCTGCCTCGTGGTAGGCGAGGGCCGCACGCGGGCCGCCCTGGAAGCGCAAATCGCGGCCTCAGAGCTGCAAGACCGGGTTTACCTGACCGGCTTTCGCAACGACGTCAGCGCGCTGCTGCAGGCCAGCGACGCTTTTTGTTTGCCGTCGCTCTCGGAGGGGCTGCCCTATGCCCTGCTAGAAGCTTGCTCCCGGCGATTGCCGGCGCTGGTCACGCAGGTGGGCGGCATGGCCCAGGTGTTGAGCCACCGGCGCACCGGCTACTTAGTCCCCCCGGCCCATCCCGGCGCCCTGGCCCAGGGCCTGGGGTGGCTGATGGGTCAGCCTCAAGCCGCCGCGGCCATGGCCCAGGCCGCCTTTGAGTGGCTGCAGCAGCATTTTAGCCCGGCTGAAATGTTAGCCAAAACGTTAACCGTATATAATCAATAACTCAAAAAAGGTAAAAAAACCGGGTTTTTCCCGCCATCACATATACCTGGCCTCTCCATTCTAAAAACCCGGTTTTTGCCAGGAGTCATCAAAAGTGAGGACAAATTAATGGCGCTTTGTTTGGTCACCGGCGGAGCCGGTTTTATTGGGTCACACCTGGTTGAGGCGCTGCTGGCGCGGGGCGAGCAGGTGCGGATTTTGGATAACTTTTCCACCGGGCGGGCGGCCAATTTGGCCCAGGTGGCCGGTCAATTTGAATTAATTGAGGGCGACCTGCGCGACCCCGGCCCGGTGCAAGCGGCGGTGCGTGAGGTAGATTGTATTTTCCACATGGGGGCGCTGGTGTCCGTTCCGCAATCTATGGCCGACCCGCTTGCCGCCGAAGCCATCAATGCCGCCGGTACGCTCAATTTATTGATGGCGGCGCAAAAAGCCAGGGTGCGACGGCTGGTGTTCAGTTCCACCTGCGCCGTGTACGGCGATGAGCCAACTCTGCCCAAGCTGGAGAGTATGGCCCCCACCCCCAAGTCGCCCTATGCGGCGGCTAAATTGGCCGGCGAGGGGTACTGCCAGGTTTTCAACGCCGCCTTTGGGCTGGAAACGGTGGTGCTGCGCTACTTTAACGTTTACGGCCCGCGCCAAGACCCCTCGTCGCCTTACTCCGGGGTGATCTCCATCTTTGTAGACCGCATGTCACGCGGCCAGGCCCCCACCATCTTTGGCGATGGCGAGCAGACCCGCGATTTTGTTTACGTGAGCGACGTGGTGCGGGCCAATCTACG
>CAZDMM010000224.1:0-10103 GCA_964505845.1 uncultured Caldilineaceae bacterium | reverse complement strand
GCCGCAATTTTGCCGGAGGGGATAAAAATCAGCGCGGGCAGGTTAGCCAGGGCGGCGTAAGCGGCCAGTGAGGCCGAAGTATTGCCGGTGGAGGCGCAGGCCACCGCCTTTGCGCCCAGCAATTTGGCCTGGGTCACACCGACCGTCATCCCCCGGTCTTTGAAGGAGCCGGTGGGGTTTTCGCCCTCATGTTTCAAAAAAAGCTCCTCCATACCGGCCCAATTGGAGAGGCGGGGATGCTCGTACAGGGGGGTGTTGCCTTCGGGCCGGGAGACGATGTCATCCACCATCGCCGGCAGAATGATTTCCCGGTAGCGCCACACCCCGGAGTTGGTGGTGGGGACGACTCGCGGGCCGGGCGCGCCGCTCAAGCGGCCATCAAAAAGACCCCGGCTGACCAGCGGCCGCAGCGCCTCCAGGTTGTGCCACACATCCAGTTGGCTGCCGCAGTCACACCGGTAGCGCACCTCGGTGATGGGGTACACTTTGGTGCAGGCCAGACATTGCAGCCACACGGTGGGGGTTGACTCGGCGGGTTGGTTTAGTTGAGACATGGTAAAAATCCTTATTTCAGGGTAGCAGGCTTGCAAAGTTGCAAGGTTGCAAAGTGCGACTCTGTTACCTGCTACCTGCTACTTGCTACTTGCTACCTGTTACTGGTTAACGTCATCTTTGGGCAGGTTGATAATAATTTCGTCCGGCTCATCAGAGTCATCATCAGCTTTGCCCCAGCCCAGCCGGTAAAGCCAGACCAGTCCGGCCATCACCGCGCCCATCAAGCCGACCAACCCGCTGCCCAGGCACAGGGTGGTCCCGGCCATACCCATCATACCGGGCGGCAAAAGAGCCGGTTCGGCGGCCGGGGCGGTGCGGCGAAGGCGGGTGGCGGTAGGTTGGGGCCGCTCCTTGGGCTCAAAGGTGGCAGTGGGTGACGGGGTGGCCGAGGGGGTCAGGGTGGGCGGAGGAGCCAGCGGCGTGACCGGCGCCGGCGTGTCGGTGGGAGCCGCCGCCTCAGGGGTGGGCGATACCTCTGCCTGGGCTACTTCTTCGGTAGGAGCATTGGCTAATTGTGCGGGTGCGGCCTGAGGTTCCGCCGTTGCCGGAACCTCGGTCGGGATTTCGGGCACGGGCGTATCGGTGGGCGGCGGCGGTACGGGAGTCGGCGGAACCGGCGTATCGGTGGGCGGCGGCGGGGCGGCGCTGCCCCCGACTTGTTTCAAGCCAAAATCATCCAACCAGAACTGGTCTTTGCTGGGGGGTACATTGTAGCCTTTTTCGGCGGCTCGCTGCCGCCAGCGGTCATCAATTCTCAAAAAGACGGTAATGGTATCGGCCTGAGCGGTGGCGGTGGCTTCCTGGCTGGCGCAAATCTTGCAATCGTTGCGGGTATTTTCCGGCCCCCACACAATATTGGGTGAGCGCGGGTCGGCGCCGCCCAGGGGGTCAATGCCAATTTTGCGGCTGATGCCCCCTACCACCGAGTTGACCGAGTTATCATTGGCAAAGGAGTCAAAAACCAGCCAGACAATATTGGCATAATAGGTGTTGCCCGGCGTTACCTTAACTTGCTGATAAATGCCGCCGACGAAATGGCTCTGGGTAACAATGTAACCGGCCGGGCACAGCGGAGCGTGGCACTCGCCCCCGCCTTGCAGCACGGCAAAGTCAGCCGAGCCTTCTTCTAAAAAAGGCGTCCAGCCAGAAGTGCCGTTATTGAAATTACAGTTGGGCATGATGTTTTCTGGCTGTTGGCACACATCGGGGGGAGCGTCTTGGTTAACCGGGCTAAGCGCCGGCCGGAAACCCAAGCTTGAGCAGATGAGTATCAAAAATAAGAGTGTTATTTTTACTTTCAAGGTTTATTCCCTGGTAGTTCTCAAAGGAACAATGAAGGCTGAGTATACTCTAAGCCCAAAGGAGTGTCAAAGCTATGCTTTGACCGGCAAAAACCTGTATGGTTTGGTAAAACCAACAAAAAACCGGCCCTTTTTCCCCAAGCGGCCGGTTTTTAAGCAAAACAGACACGCGCAGGCTTATGGCGTCGGCGCGACAACCTGAGTGGCAGTTGGAGTGGGAGCATCGGTAGGTTTGGGTGTTGGCAGTTCTAATTTGGGTTTGGGCGTGGCGGTGGGTGGAGGCGGTTGGGTTGGCTCGGCCGGAACAGCGGTGGGGGCCTGGGTGGGCGGGGCCGCCGGCGCAGTTTCACCACCGGTGGGCGTTTGGGCTGCCGGCGGCTGTCCGCCAGAAGGGGCAACGGTAGTATCGCCGCCGCCCAAAAACAGGTTGTAAGCGGCCACACCGGCCAGGGCGCAAACAATCAAGAGCGCCAGGACGGCCAGAATAATGAGACGCACATTTAATTTGAAACCGCCGGCCTGCTTTTTTGACCCTTTAGCGCCGGCTTTGGCCTGGGCTTTAGCCATGGTGCTGGGCATGACAAGTTCATCATCCTCGTCACCTGGTTCAGTGGCCCGCTTAAATTCATCAATAAAGCTAGACCCGCTGGCCGGCTCTTCTTCCTCTACTCCTCCTAGCGCCTCGCTCATAATATCACGGGGGTTAAAGCGGCCGGCGCGCAAAGCCTCTAACCCTCTTTGAGCAATCCCATTGGCAGCGTTGAGGGCCAGCACATTTTCCAGGCAAACTTCGCGGTCCTCATCACTGTCAACAACGGTGCTTAACCACAACCAAACCTGCTCGTTCCCTTCATCGTTTTCAAGAAGTCCTTCCAGAATTTGGCGACCTTCTTCACGGTCTCCCATGCGAATGGCTTCAACTGCATCATCTAGGGTGGCCATTAATTGACTCCATGCTTGGTTGAAAATATGCCCCTATTATATCACCGGTCTAAGCACTATGACAAGTTAAATTAAGAATCTATGGGGTGATAGTGATAGGGTCAAGCTCAAAACCGGGGAGGAGTTGACTCTCCGGGGTTGTCCAGGCCAGGTGCAGGGTAAAGGTTCCGCTTGGCGCATCCGGGGCGATAGCCAGGTTGAGGCGGTCTTGCACCCAGTAGCCGGCCGGCCATTGGCCGGTGGGCCACTCTCCACCGATTGGCTGCAGCGGCGTCCAGCGGTAAACCACCTGTTCGGCGCCGTCTACGTGCTTAAGCAGGGTAAAGGCCAGGCGATAATCTTGGGTGGGCTGCTGTAAAACCTGCCAGTGCAGGGTCAGCGAGAGGGCTGCGCCGGGGTGGGCGCCGGACGGGGCAATTTGGTAGCCCCGCAAGGTAATAGGGACGCTCGGCCTGGCCTCCGGGTTGAAGGGGATGGGGTTGGGCAGCTTGTCGGCCTCAATAATGCGGGGTGTAGCGGCCAGCTTGCCTTGCACGTTGAGCAGGGGAATAACCGGCTGGCCGCTGAGGCTGGGCAATGCCTGGCCGCTGCGGCGGTCTACCACTTCTACGCTCAGGCTATAGGTGCGGGGGGGCAGGTCGCCTGGCAGGCGCAGGGTAAGCAGTTGCAAACCCTGTACGCCCGGCTGCCAGTTGCCGGGGCTAAAGCCGTTGCCGTCGGCTTCGGCCCAGATGAAGCCTTGTTGATCTTTTAAGCGCGCCAGAAAGGTGTAGTCGGTGTCCGGTGGTAAGGCGCGCAAAGCTTGCCAGCCCAGCAGAACGCGGAATTTCCCTCCACTCACCACCTCACCGAGCATGCGGTAGGCCGAAAGCATCACCTCGTTGTTGATGTTAACGCCCAGGCGAGTTTGAGGCGGGAAAAGCCGGTTGAGCGCCTGCTGCCGGGTGGCCGGGTTAACCAGGCGATAAACGCTGTAATTTTGGCCGGACTCCGCCGGCACAGGCTGCAAAAAGGGCTGCCAGTCTGCGGCGGGCGGGGCGGAGGCCAAAAAAAGATAGCGGGGGTTCAAGCCGCTTTCGGGCGGGGGAAAAGCCAGGGTCTGGCGGCCGTCAAACCAAAGCGTAAAGGGCGGTTGGTTATGGGTGTGCAGGGCCAGCCGAAAGGGGTCCAAATCGCGGTAATACTCGGCTGAGATAACCGGCAAATTCTTGTCGCCCACAGTTTTGAGAAAGTGGGCCGCCTGGGCCACGTCTGCGCCGTAAATAGCGCGCCCCCCCGGTGCACCGGCCCAGCGGAAAAAGTAGTCATAGCCGGTAAGCAGGGTGGTAAACAGCAGAAGCAGCAAAAGGATGAGGGATGACGCGGCTGCGCGCAAAGCGGGATGAAGGATGAAGCGTGACGCCTGACACGCGACGCTTGACACGCCTATCGCCCACAAGATGTATGCAGCCGGCATCGCCCCGATGGTGCGCAAAAAGTGAGGGCTGTCGTCGGTGATGAAGCCGGGCAGCAGCATGACCAATAACCATAGGAGCACAAAGGCGGCAGAATCGGCCTGGCCTGGCCGGCCAAATAAGCGCCGCAGGGTGAGGCCCAGGCCCAGGTACAAAAATAGGCCGTTGAGCCAATCAAAAACCGGGCGGCCGTCGAGATTGTAGCGCTCCGTTTCATCGCCGTGAAAGGTGAACATACCCAGGGTGCGTAGGGTGTGGCGGAGCATGGGGCCAAAATCGCCGTTGAGGGCGTAGGGCAGGGTAGAAACCTGGCCGGAACGCTCGCTGAAGCTGGCCTGATGCTGCCAAAAGTAGCCGGCCAGCGGCGCAAATATCGCTGCCCACACAAACAACAGCAGGGCCAGGCCCAGCCAGTGGCGGCGAGTCGGCCGCTGCCGGAGGAGTTGATAACCAAAAATAGCGATCATCAGCACGGGCACAAAGCGGCTGGAAAGGTAGGTGTACATGCTGGCGCCAGCGGCCAGGCCGGCCAGGGCAAAAAAGATGAGATTGCTCCCGGTCTGCCTCGTTGGTGGGGTGATTGATGATTGGAGATTGACACCCGACGCCTGACAGGTGACACGTGGGACAAGACTCCGCCGGTAAAGGTAAAGGGTGAGCAGCAGCAGAGGCGGCAAGAGGACGGCCCGCAGGGCCAGCCGGCTGACAAAGATGGCCCAAAAAGAGACGGCCACCCCGGCCATGGCCAGCAGCGCCACCCGCCGGTTGAACAGCCGGGCGGTCAATGGATAGACCAGCGCCACCGTCAGCATGCCGCAGATCACATTGACCAGCCGCATCGGGACGGGGCCAATGCCAAAAGCGGCAAAGGCCAGCGCCTCCAGGTAGATGATGAGCGGCTCAATGCCTTTGTTGATTTCAAAAAAGATGGCCCGCTGGCCGTTTAGCACCTGAATGGCAGTTACCCCGTTGTTGGCTTCGTCGTGAGAGAGGCCGGGGGGAATATGATCCAGGGCAACCAGGCGCAGGGCAAAAGCCAGGAGGAGGATAACAACAGGAATAAACCGGCGCGGATAGCGGAGCGTCATTCTGACAACATAGAAATGTGGCGGCCAGCATTACGGCCGCCAGGCCGGGGTTTGCTCATCGCGGGTGGGGGTATTGGTCAAATTGAGGGTATTTTCGCCGTTGAGCGTGGTTGAAAAGATGTCCCAATTGCCCTCCCGGTTGGCGTAAAAGACGATCAGCTGTCCATCGGGCGACCAGGTGGGGCCGTGGTCATTGGCCAGGGGGAAGTTAGAAATATTACGGGGGTTGCCGCCGCTGGCCGACATAACATACACCTCCACGTTGCCGTCCCGGTTGGTTTCAAAAGCAATCTGCTGGCCGTCGGGCGACCAGGCCGGGGAGAGGTCGTTGGCCGGGTCTGTGGTGAGCTGGCGGACGTCGGCCCCGCTGTTGTTCATGGTGTAGATATCCCAATTGCCGGAGGCTTTGCTGCTAAAAGCGATCCGGCTGCCATCCGGCGACCAGACCGGCAGGATATTGGCGTTGCCGTCAGAAGTGACCTGGGTAGTTTGGTCGGGACAGCTTTCTGGCTGGGCCAGGCAGGCCACCTCTACCACAAAAATTTCCCAGTTGCCGGCCCGGATGGAAGAAAAGGCCAGGCGTTGGCCGTCGGGCGACCAGGCCGGGGTCCAGTCATCGGCCGGGTGGCGGGTCAGATTGACCGCGCTTTGGTCGCACCCGCCCGCTTCGTTCACGCAGTCGGCGTCCATGACATAAATCTCGCGGTTGCCGTCGCGCTGAGAGACAAAGGCAATTTTTTGTCCATTGGGCGACCAGACCGGGGCGGTGTTGTCCTGGCCTTCGCCGGTGAGGGCGGTCACGCCGGAGCCATCGGCGTTCATCACATAGATGCGCCAACTCTGGTCAACATCCCTGGCCATGTAGGTGAGCGAGGGCAGGATGCGGGCCACGACCAGGGCCGGGGTAGGGCTGGGGGTGGCGGTAGGTTCCGGGGGTGGAGTGGGGGTGGCGGCGGGTGCGGCCGAGGTTTGGCCGGGAGGCGTGGCGGTGGGGGTGGCGGTCGGCGTTATCAAGAAAGCCAGCGGGATGTTCAGGTATTGAGCGGCAAAGACGCCGCCGGTGGTCAAAATACAGACCAGCAGCAGGGCCACCACAGCCAACGGCCAGAGCCGCGACCGGGGACGGGCGGTTTGGGTTTTAGCCGAAGCCACGCCGGGCAGAATGACTTTCTCAATTTTGGCGGCAGCTTTGAGCTGAGCGGCGGCTTTGTCCCAGTCAACCTCGGCCATAATTTCGGCCAGGTTGGTGTGCTGGCGCAGCCAAAAGCGCAACAGTTCTACATGAAAGCGATAGCTGACCGCGCCCATAGGGGCCAGCACCCCCCGGTGCGCCAGCGATTCCAGGGCATGAAAGACCACTTCCGGGACTACGGCGCTGCTCTGGCGCTGCAAAAAGCGGGTCACTTCCTGGCGCGTCATCGGCCCATGTGCGCCCTGAATGGCGGCGATGCCGCTTAAAACGGCCCGCTCGTCCCATGTTGATTGGTCCCAAATCTGTTGGAATGGCTCGATGGGTGAATCTAAAATTTCGGCGACGGCGGAGTCAAAATCGCGCTGGTTCACCCAGCCATCGTGGATCTGGCGGTTGAGCAGGGTGTGGCAAAAGAGGGTGAGATAGTAAGGGTGGTAAGAGTTGACCTCGGCGATGCGTTTGGTAACGCCATAATCAAAGCGCAGGATGTTCCGCACCGGTACGGTAATCAGGCTGAGGGAAGCGTCGGTGGTTAGCGGCCCCAGGTGAAAGGTGGGCGCGCCGTCTAGCAGGGGATGGCTGACCTGTTTTAACTGATCCTGATTGATCACAAAAACCAGGTGCAGCGCCGGGCACTCATCCAGCAGGGGCATTAAGCTGGTCAAAAAGTTAGAGATAAGGGCCTTATCAAGGGTGAGCAGCAGATGCACATCATCAAAATAGAGCACCAGCTTTTGGGCCTGAAGATGCCGGTGCGCCTGGGCAAAAAGCTGCCGCAGCGTTGAGGCCGGCTGGCTGCTGATGTCGGCCGGCAACGCTGTGGCCAGCCGCAGCTCGGCCAACTGCGGCAGCAACTGCTCGATGATGGCGGGCAGCAGTTCATTGATGCCCACCTCTTCACGCTCCGGGCGGCGGTTTAAATGGCCGGACTGCGTTGGCAGCGGAACATGCGCCAGCGCCACCTGTAAATTGAGGGTTGCGGTAGTTTGGAGCGCGTTAATATGGCGCAGCAGCGAGGTTTTACCGATGCGCGGCAAGGCGCTCAAGACCAGGGAGCGGGCGCCGCCAGCCAGTTGCAGCTCGATCCAGTCAATGGCATTTTGGCGGCCAAAAAGCATAGCCGGATCGGCCACCGGTTCGCCGGGGCGATAAGGATTGGCAAAGTCAATCAAACTTGAAACTCCACACTTGGCAGTAGATGGGAGACGGGGGAAGTATAACTTAGAGAAACAGGTTGGGCATAGGGCAACAGTTTATTCATAAGTCAAAGGTAACTGCTCAGGTTAAAGTGACTGGCGCTTGGTTAGCAACAAGTCTGGCAGGTTTTGTAGCAGAAAAGCGCCGGTCACCTGAGTAGTAACAATCAAAGGCCAATTATACCACGAGCTTAAAGTTCAAGAAAAAAATAAGCAGAGAGCGATGAGCGTGGCGCGGAGAGGGTGAAGCGGCCAAATTGCCCTCCGGCATCCGCTATTCACCATTCGCCGGCTCCTTTTGCTTGTGGGCAATGAGCAGGCGGGCCGCAGCACCGTGTTGGGTGACGCTGTCCCAGCGGGCCTCAAAACCGGCGGCTTGCACCAGCGCCAGCGATTTGGCGGAGGGCAGGCTGCGCTGGTTAGTAATGCGGTAGAGCCAATCTATAAACGGGCGCAGCGGCCAGGGGCCGCGCAAATGACCCTCGAATACGATCACCAGGCGGCCTCCGCCGCGCAAAACCCGGTATACTTCGGCCAGGGTAGCCGGCTCCAGCATGTAATCGGTGGGGAAGGTGGCCACCACGGTGTCAAAATGACCGGCGGGAAAGGGCAGGGCCTGGGCCTTGCCCCGGCTGAGCCGGAGCGGCAGGTTAGGGCGGCGCAGCCGCCGGCCGGCCAGGCGAGCCATGTAGGGCGACAAGTCAAGCCCGACCGGCCGATGACCGGCCCTGAGCATGTCCACAAAAAAAGCGCCGGTGCCATAGGCCAGTTCCAAGGTGGGGCCGGGCTGCAAGTAAGGCAGGGCCAGACGTCGCCAGGCGGCCCACTGCCCAAACGATACCGACCAGGCCACCAGGTCGTAGCTCCAGGCCAGTTGATAGTAAAGCAGGTGAAAGCCAAGTTTGATGAGCCAGCGTGGGAGCATGGTCAAACCAGCAGGCGCAGTTTGCCCGGCAGGATGCGATAATTGATGCTGGTGGCGGCGTGATCAATGATTTCGCCGTCGGCCTGGATGGGGGTAGGGGTGGCGGCGCTGATTGAGAGGGCGGCGGTGCGGCGGTAAACCACGTGGGGTGTGGCAATGTGGCTGCCGTTGAGCGTTTGCGGCAGCAGGCGGAGCAACTGCCCCCGGCTCAATTTACCGGCATAGATAAAATCCAGGTAGCCGTTATCAAGCTGGGCCTGGGGAGTCAGGTAAAACATACCGCCGGTACGGCGGCTGTTGCCCACCGAAACCAGGGTGATGGGGCCGTGGTACTCGCTGTGGTTCCAGGCCAGCCGCATGAGCCAGGGCTTGGCCCGCCAAATGCACTGAAGCGCTGCCATCAAATAGCGCGGCCTGCCCTTAACCCAGCGAATTTTCTCGTAGGCCATCGTGACCACCGGCTCCAGGCCCACAGCGGAGTTGTTGACAAAGTAGCGCCCATTGACCTGGCCCACGTCAATCAGCCGGGTCTGGCCGGATTGCCAACGCCGGCAAGCGGCCGCAATCCCTTGAGGAAGGCGCAGGCCGGCGGCCAGGTCGTTGGCCGTGCCCAGGGGCAGAATCCCCAGCGTTCCGGCGATACCTTCCCCGGCAGCCTGCACCAGCCCGTTGACCACCTCGCTGATGGTGCCGTCGCCGCCGGCGGCCACAATCAGCGGCCAGCCTTCCAGGGCGGCCTGGCGGGCCAGCTCCAGGGCGTGGCCGGGGTAGCCGGTTACTGCCAGGTGGTAGTGCAAACCTGCCTGGCGCAGCGCCTGCTCTACTTTGGTTTGCCTGGCTGCCCTGCTCAAGCGGCCGCCGGTAGGATTCAAGATAACTTTGATGGTATCCTTCGCCATAAAAGCCGCCGGTTTGGTAGGGGGGCTGGGGATAAGGCCGGGCTGCACGTCAATCAAAAGCCTAGTCCTCGCTCTTTTAAGCTGACAAAGCGCTGATGCCCAATCACAATATGGTCCAGCACATCAATGCCCAGCAAACTGCCCGCCTCTACAATGGAACGGGTAACACTGACATCCTCCGGTGAGGGCGTCGGGTCGCCGGAGGGGTGATTATGGGCCACAATCATGGCCGTGGCATTTTCTCGAATGGCTTCGCGGAAAACTTCGGAAACCCGGATGATTGAGGAGTTGACATTGCCAATGTAAATGGTAGGGCTGGCCAAAACCCGGTTTTTGGTATCCAGCAGCAGGGTGCGCAAATTTTCCTGCTCCAAACTCCCCATTTCTAGCATGAGCAAATTGGCCGCATCCAGGGGTGAGGTAATCTGGGGGCGGGCATCGGGTGAGGTCATCAACAAACGGCGGCCCAATTCGATGGCTGCTTTGAGTTGAGCCGCTTTGGCTACGCTGACCCCTTTGATGGTCATCAAATCGTTAAAACTGGCCCTGGA
>CAZDMM010000223.1:0-10118 GCA_964505845.1 uncultured Caldilineaceae bacterium | reverse complement strand
TCGGTTAAACCCAAGGCTTAATCAATGCCCAGATAAGCCTTTTGAACCATCTCGTTATTTTGTAAAGCTTTGGCCGTGTCTTGCAAAACAATCTCGCCGGTTTGAATGACATACCCTCGGTGGGCCACCTGCAAAGCCATCAAGGCGTTTTGTTCCACTAAGAGAATGGTTCCGCCTTGTTTGTTGATATTCTGGACGGTTTCAAAAATGCTCTCAACCAGGATGGGCGCCAGGCCCATAGAGGGTTCATCCAGCAGCAACAATTTTGGCCGAGCCATCAGCGCCCGGCCCATGGCTAACATTTGCTGTTCACCCCCACTCAAGGTGCCGGCCATTTGTTTGCGCCGCTCCTTTAAGCGTGGAAACAGGGCAAATACACGCTCCATATCATCGGCGATTTGTTTGGCGTTGTTGTGAATATAAGCCCCTAATTCCAGATTCTCGGTGACGGTGAGGCGAGCAAACACTCCTCGTCCTTCAGGAACTTGAGAAATGCCATGGGCGACAATTTGGTGAGCCGGGTAATTGGCTAAATCTTCACCGGCAAAGTAAACGCTGCCTTCACGCGGGCGCACAATCCCACTGATAGTTTTGAGCGTGGTACTTTTACCCGCACCGTTAGCCCCAATCAGGGTCACAATCTCACCCTGCTCAACCACCAACGAGACGCCTTTAAGGGCATGAATATTGCCGTAATAACTGTGAACGTTTTTAACCTCAAGTAATGCCATAGCTATCGCCTGCAGAGTTTATTGGACGTGATACAAATGGGTAGAAGGGGCGTCCCTATACTGCTTCTGCCCTTACCGCAAAGGCATAAAATATCTTTGCTACCCTGTTTTCAATAGTGAGTTATGCCGCTCTGGTTTCGGCAGAGTGAGTACCCGTGCCGTTCCCATCCACTGCCCCAACCGCTGCCCGGCCCAAATAAGCCTCGATGACCTTGAGGTTGCGCTGAATTTCCAGGGGAGTACCCTCGGCAATTTTACGGCCATAATCCAGGACCGAGATACGTTCTGAGATGCCCATCACCAAACGCATATCGTGCTCAATGAGCAAGATGGTGATACCTAACTCATCCCGGATAAGCCGGATAAAATGGGTCAGTTCGTCCGTTTCCTGGGGGTTCATGCCGGCGGTGGGTTCATCCAGCAGCAGTAATTTAGGTTGGCTGGCCAGCGCCCGGCCAATTTCCAGGCGGCGTTGATCACCGTAAGGCAAATTTTTGGCAATAAAATCGCCTTTGCCTTTTAGGCCAATAAACCGGAGCAGACGCAGCGCCTCTTCATGGGCCATGCGCTCTTCCCGGCGTGTCCCCGGCAGCCCTAATACCGCCCCAACCCAGGGCGACTTGAGATGCGGTTCTTGCCCAACCAGGATATTTTCCAAAGCCGTCATATTGGAAAAGAGGCGAATATTTTGGTAGGTGCGTGAGATACCGCGCCGCGTAATTTGGTCGGGCGGGATGTTCATCAGAGGCTTGCCCCGAAAGACGACCTCGCCTTCCGTAATGGGATAAAACCCGGTGACGCAGTTAAAAAAGGTAGTTTTGCCGGCTCCGTTGGGGCCAATCACCGCGTGGATGGATCTTTCTTCAACTTCCAGGTCAACATGATCCACCGCCACCAGGCCCCCGAAGCGTTTGGTCACACCTCTGGCAGATAAGATTGAGGCCATAAATACTCCTAGCCGTAATATTAAAATCCTGGAGAACCCTTTGGAAGGTTGGAGGATTGGAAGCATGTTGGATTTCCAACCCTCCAGCCTTCCAACCTCCCATTATTTACGTTGAAGCCGTTTCCGAAACTTCCCAGGCCGGTTCGCCCACGCTGGAGTGAGCGTCGCTTTCAGCGGGTTGGCTGCCGCTGTGCAGTTCTCGCTGGCGCACTTCTGAAGGCCAGAAGCCTTCGGGCTTGACCAGCATCATGGTGACCAGCAGCATGCCATAAATTAAGAGCCGGAACTCGGCAAACTCGCGCAGCAGTTCTGGCAGGCCGACCAGCACCAGCGACCCAATCACCACCCCGGGGATGCTGCCAATCCCGCCGATGATAATCAAAGCCAAAACATTGATAGAAACGAGTAACTGGAAACTATGTGGAAAGACCGAGCCTACCTGGGTGGCGAAGATAGAGCCGCTGAGGCCGGCAAAGGCGGCCCCGGTACCAAAGGCCAGCAGCTTGGTTGCGATCAGGTTAATCCCCATCGCTTCAGCCACATCTTCGTCCTCACGCATGGCCATCCAGTTGCGGCCAATGCGGGCCTGCTGCATGCGCCAGGCAATAAAGGCAATCAGCAAACACCCTATTAGGGTGAGGTAATAAAAATGGATAGGGTCTTTAATTTGGAGGTGAGGGAAACCAAACAGGCCCAGGTCGGGCTTTGGAATCCTCAAAATGCCCTGCGCGCCGCCCAGGAACGGGCGTAAAAAGTCCGAAAGAACCAGGATGCGGATAATTTCGGCAAAGCCCAGGGTTACGATGGCCAGGTAATCGCCCCGCATGCGCAGCACCGGGATGCCCAAAAAGGCCCCAAAAAAAGCGGCCACCACCACCGAAATGGGGATAGCGACCCAAAACAGGTGGGTTTGACTCAACCCTGCAAACAGCGTTTTGCCTATTCCGAGGTCGGTGGGAGAAGTCAGCAGGGCGGTTACATAGGCCCCAATGGCAAAAAAGCCCACAAAGCCCAGGTCCAGCAGCCCGGCAAAGCCGATATCAATGTTAAGGCCCAGGCCCATCAAAATGTACAGGCCCACCAGGAACAGAATTTGGGTGATAAAGGGGTCGGTTTCGTGCGGTAAAATAATCAGCACCAGCAGCCCAACCAGGAATCCACCCCAGTTAAAAATCCGCCGCTGGCCTTCGGGTAAGGCCGCCACCTTTTGCCCAATTTTGCCGCTTTGGGTGGTCCACAAGGCATTGAGGGCGGCAAAGAGCACAAAGATGGTAATGGCCCCCACAATAGATAAACCCTCTCGCGCAAAAAGGAACTTGGAGGTCAAATCAACCAGGCGAATCCGGGTCAAAAATTCCTGGAGGATGCCGACCAGCAGCACCGCACTCAGGCCAACCACCACCATCCGGCGCAGCAAAGGCGGGAGCAAGTAGATGATGGCGCCTAACAGGGTGAGGCCGGTAATCATCCCGGCCAGCATCAGCAGCCCGATTGGCTTAGATTTTTGGGCAAAAAGCAGCAGCGTAACCAGCTTGGGCGAGGTATTGACAAACATGTCGCGCAGGTTAAAGGTGCTGATGAGCAGCACAAACAGGGCCATCAAAATGCTGGCGATGACTCCGGCCAGGACGCCTCCTACTAAACCGTTGACAAGGTTGCCGCCTGACATTTTTTTAGCCGTTAAAAAACCCAGCCATAAACTAACGCCCACCAGCAAAGCCCGGCCCAGAGTCAGGACTCTGGCAATCACATCCCGGTCGTTAAAAGCTTCTACCATCCCCACCAGGCATACATAGATCAGGGCTATGCCACAAATCAGGCCATACTGGATAACGGCTTTCCAATGCAAACCGGTGGGAGTGTTTGAGGTTGCTGTCAGCTTGGCCATAACCACACCTACGCTTTCTTCTTGCTTAGTTCAACACCCATGATACCGGTGGGGCGGAAAATCAGAACCAAAACCAGCATGGTGAAGGCAATGACATCTTTTAGTTGATAGGGTGCATTGATGCCCAATCCTTCCAAAAAGAGGCTCGGCCCCAGCGACTCAAAGATTCCCAGGAAAAAGCCCCCCAACATCGCCCCCGGAATGTTGCCAATCCCGCCCAAAACGGCGGCGGTAAAAGCCTTCAGGCCGGGGAAGAACCCCATAAAGAAATGCACCTGGCGGAAAATTAACCCGTATAACACCCCGGCTGCGCCGGCCATGGCGGCTCCCAGTGCAAAGGTGATGGTAATGACTCGATCCACATCTATGCCCATCAAAGCGGCCACATCTTTGTCTTCGGCTACAGCCCGCATGGCCTTGCCAATTTTGGTGGCCTGGACAAAATAATACAGCGCGGCCATCAACAGCACCGAGGCCATGACCACCAAAAATTGAATCCGGGAGATGACGGTAGGCGTATCGGCCCGCGTCTCAACTTTCAATTCTTGGGCCGTTTCAGGCGTCAAAGGAAAGGCGCCGTTGACCGCAGAAACCAGGAGGCTGTGCAGCAGGGGCGTGACAATATAGGCAATGACGATAACCAGCGCCACCGTGATCAGAGGGGGCAGCCAGCTTAACCGAGTCTGGTTTAACAAGGCCCGCTTAAGGTAGCCATGCACCGGCCTCAAGCCCCACAAACTCAGGCCAATAACCAGCGCCAAAGCGATGACAAACAACAAATCGCCAATGAGCAGAGTGCCTGATAAAACCTTGACATTGGGGTAAGCCGACACCCCGGAACCGTAAAAGCCGCGGAAGGTGTACTGTAAAAAGAAAGACGCGCCAATCGCGGTAATGAGTGGAACCAGGCGAGGGGCGCGTCGGAGCGGGCGATAAGCCACCCTTTCGAGCGTAACGGCGACAATGGTGGAGGTGACGATAGCCGTGAGGAAGATCAGAATGATGGCCAGCACCGGGTTGGTATCCAGCATGGGAGGGCTGCCATTGTTGGGTTTAGCCATGGCCTCGGCCACAAAAAAGGCGGTAAAGGCCCCGCTCATAAAAACTTCGCCATGCGCAAAGTTAATCATCAGCAGAATCCCATACACCAGGGTGTAGCCCAGCGCAATCAAAGCGTAGATACCGCCTTGAGCCAATCCAAAAACAAAAAAGTCAACCCACTGTTCGCCGCTGTATTTTGGCACGGCTAATGAGGCGATAGTGCCGCCGATAACCGTAAAGATAATGATAATCTTAAAAAAGAGCAGCCAGCCATCAATAAAAGTAAAACGTTTGGCCATATCGTAGCCGGCGGTCAAGCCAACCGGGATACCGATGAGCAGCCCCGCCCCCAGGCCGCCCATAAAAAGGCCCAACACCTGCTCCAGGTTAAAGCCATCGCCAAATAACATCTGGCCGCTCACCAACACCGCATTGGCAACCCCGCACAGCACCCCAATGATAAGGCCAGATACATACCAGTTTAATTTGGGGCTGCCGTCCTCATGTTTGATTGAGCGCAGCAAATAGCCGGCCCCCAATGCTAAAACCATATACATGATTAGATTGGTTAAAAGCTGCATGGCCTCTTCCCTTTTTTAAGTTGGTAAAAAGTTGACCGATTATAGCACGTAACTTTATGAGGGTCAATTAGTTGAAATAGCAGAGGTCTATCCTCTTAATATTATCCGGCTGAAGCCGGCCAGGGCATCGCGCCCGGATGAAGCCCCAAAATCGGCGATGCGCTGCACCGCCCCGCCGGTGGCTGCCCTGTCGCCGCTGTCCAAAGCGTGAACCAGGCCATGCCAGGCTTCGCTGAAGTAGCCCTGACCGGCCGCTTGCAGAAAGGCCGCGCTCAGGGTGGTGGTTTTTGGGACAGCTATGGCGGCAATCTGAGGGGGGACTTCGGGCCGCTGCAGCAGCCACAAAGCCGCCATCACCCCGACCAGGTAATCATCCCCCGCCGGAGTCAGCCCGCTGCCCAGCCCGGCCAGTTGACTCACTGCGGCTTCAAATTCTAGAGAGCCAACGTCAGCATGGGGCGCACTACCTATTAATGAAAATCCCTCACCCCGTCGCTGGCGCGACTCCCCTCTCCCAGTGGGAGAGGGATGGGGGTGAGGGCTATTTTCTGAGGCTTTTAAAACTTCGGAAGTCGTTTGATTGCCCCAAGTGAAAAAAATAGCCATGTGGAGCTGCCGGGCCGCCTGCCGCGCCAACGCATTGACCCGCCGGGCGATGGAACCGCCTTCACCCGGAGCGGGCCAGGCCAGATAAGGTTTGAGGATTGCCGCCAGCGCCGGGGTCAGCCGCAGCGGCTCCAACAGTCGGGGCAGCGCCGGCTCCCACAGCGCCGCCCCAGCTAAATCCAATAACCAATTACCAATTACCACTCTCCCTTTATCCACACTCACCGGCTGGCCCACTTGTAACGCGCCAAATAGGCCGCCCTCTCCCGCCACCACAATGGAAAACGGCCCGTTGCCCACCTCCGGCACGGCCAGGGTAATGACTCGCCCCGCCGGGTCAACTAAATTGCAGGCCCGCTCAAATCGGCCCAGCACCTGCCCGGCAAAGGGCGTGTGCGCCAGGGTTTCTGCCAGTGGCCGAGCGATGGAGAGAGCGGAGAGGGTTTGGGGAGTCAACTGCATTGATAGTATAATTTAGGTTAAGATTGTTATTGTTTGTTGTAATAGGAGGATGTGTATGACAACTTTTCCTGAATCACACCAGGATCTCCTCAAAGCGGAGGTGGCTGTACTGGGCACGCTTGGGCAAGACGGCTATCCGCAAGTCACGGCGGTATGGTTTTTGTTCGACGATGACGGTACACTCAGGCTGTCACTCAACACCGCCCGTCAAAAGGTAAAGAACCTACAAGCGCATCCGCAGTGTACGCTCTTTATCCTTGACACCGCGAATCCGTATCGAACCCTGGAAGTCCGAGCGCGGGCCGAGCTTACGCCGGATCTGGATTATGCCTTTGCCAAGAAACTCGGCGCAAAATACGGCGGCGTTGACCTCAGCGCCAATGATCGCCCTGGTGAGACGCGTGTCGTCGTGTCGCTCCAGCCCATCAAAATAAATACGTGGGGATAGTTGAGCCTTGGGGCGAGGGCGTTCCAGGCAT
Source organism: uncultured Caldilineaceae bacterium (assembly GCA_964505845.1). Lineage (GTDB taxonomy): Bacteria > Chloroflexota > Anaerolineae > 4572-78 > J111 > DSQQ01. Next base: position 3,384 of record CAZDMM010000223.1, on the reverse strand, counting down.
AGTGATCTACTGGCTGCTCGTCGGCTTGGGCTTGGCCCCAATCGGAGTCGCGGTGGGCGTGGCCTCTTTGGCCCCAGGGGTGGGAGTCTCCTTTGCGGATTCTTCCGCGCCGCCGGCGTTGGTTCCCTTGAGCCGGTCGTGGGGCACGCCGTCAATCACCGGCCGGTAATCCAGCGGGATCACCTCGACCCAGGTGTTGCCCGGCTTGAGCGGCATGGCCCGGCCATCGTTAAAGATAAAGTTGGGCGTATTGCGGCCATCGGCAGTCCAATTACCTTTGAGGATTTTGCCGTCGCGCAAGAGCCAGGCCGTGCCCAGGCCGTTGACGATGATGCGGATGGAAGTTGCGCCGTTGCTGTCTTCCACAATGTCCGTGTCCTGATGCTCGGCAAAATAGAGAATGACATTGGTGGCCGAGAGTTGTTTACCATCCATGTCTTTATGGGGTTCACCGGTTTTCCAGCGCAGGTAAGCGCCGCTGGCCGGGTCGTACTGCCATTTGACCTCGCTGGTTTGGGCCGGATAAGGCACCACCACCTCCTCGGCCTCGCCTACTGCCTCGGTGGGCAGGCTGGACACGTCCAGCTTGGGGCTAAAAACAAAGCCGCGCAGTTTGACATCTGCCTCCAAATCTTCGGCCTTAAGATAATCGCGGGCTTTGGCCACATCAAAGGCCAGCCGGGTCTGCCAGCCCTCGTTCTCGCGGTAAAAATAGGGCTGCGGCACAAAAAATTCATCCAGATTGACCAAATCCGCCGCCTGCGATAACTCCCAACGCACCTCGTCGGAGCCGCCGGAGTTAGCCAGCGCCCCCTGATACTGCGGTACCAGTTGCAAATTGATCAGCCGGGCCGAGCGAATCGGGGCGACGGTGTCCGGGTTCTGGCTCAAGAAAATGGCGGTGTAGCGCGTCACCCACCACTCCACAATTTCTTCATAGACCATGTCGGCTTTTTCCAGGGCCACCTGCTGCACGCCAGGGTCATTGCCCACCCGCACCATCACCGGGCGGCGTTTGAGCAGCGCCGGATCGGATACTTTCAGCCCGGTCAAGGGGTTGACATCCGCCGGGCGATTGTTGGGCGCGGTCTGGTCGGCGCTGGCGGCGGCCGTAGGGGTGGCGGCGCTGGCCCCCACGCCAACCGTCGGGGCCGGGGTGTTGGTCGGCGGGGTAGGTTTGGTAGCCGTTGGGGTGGCGGTCGGCGCTTCGGTTGAAAAGACCACCACCTTTAAGCCTTCGGTGGGGGTGGCCGGCGGGGCCGGCGGTTCACCGGCGCAGGCGGTCAAGAGGGGGATGAGCAAACTCAGGCAGCACCAGGCCGCAAGTTTTGGCAAGCGGGACATATCTCCTCCTATGCAAGTGGGCGGCAGTCAGTAGTCAGTCATCAGTAGTCAGTAGCCAGAGGAATTACTTGTAGAGAGACTTCAGCTTTGTAACCCTGCAACCTTGCTACTTTGCTACTTTGTTATACCGGGTGACAAAGTAAGAACAACTGAGGGCTATTATAACACCGTCGCAGCGCCTCAGCAACCAAAATCCAGCAGACCTTCCCGGAAGCTCCAACCGTATTTCGGCAAAAATTAAGCCTGTAGCTTCCGAGAAGGTGGTCGCCGCAGCAACCAAAATTCAACCCAACTACGGTTTGACAACGGCTGACTTTGCTCTATGATTTGGGGGTGGTAATTGGAGATTGGAGATTAGAGATTCTTCAATCCTGTTCTATACCAAGCGTTGTGATTATGACCCCAATCTCCAATCTCCAATCTCTAATCTCAAGGAGCTTGTTATGGTAGACACCATCCTCAGTTCAAAAACCAAAGAAATCGTCATTGGGGCGGGCCGGCCGTTTGTCATCATCGGCGAGCGCATCAACCCAACCGGACGCAAATTACTGGCCGCCGAAATGGCCGCCGGCAACTACGAGCGGGTCAAAAATGACGCCCTGGCCCAGGTGGAAGCAGGAGCGCATATGCTCGACGTAAACGCCGGCATTCCCCTGGCCGATGAGCCGCGCATCCTGGCCGAAGCCATCCAACTGGTGCAGTCCATCGTTGACGTGCCCATTTCCATTGACTCCTCCATTTTAGAGGCCCTGGAGCGCGGCCTGGAGGTGGTGCAGGGCAAGGCGCTGCTCAACTCCATCACCGGCGAGGATGAGCGCATGGAGCGGCTCATGCCCCTGGTCAAAAAATACGGCTGCGCCTTCATCGGCATCAGCAACGATGAAACCGGCATCAGCGAAGACCCCGACGTGCGTTTTGCCGTGGCCAAGCGGATTGTGGAGCGGGCCATGGATCACGGCATCCCCAAATCGGACGTGTTGATTGATCCGCTGGTCATGCCCATCGGGGCCATGGCCAGCGCCGGGCGCTCGGTCTTCCGGATTCTGAATCGCTGCCGGGATGAGTTGGGCGTCAACACCTGCTGTGGCGCGTCTAACGTTTCCTTTGGCTTGCCCCATCGCCCGGCTTTGAACGGAACCTTCCTGGCCATGGCCATCTCCAACGGCCTGACCAGCGCCATCACCAACCCCATCGAACCGGAAATTAAGCAGGCCATCATGGCCGCCGATGTTTTTATGGGCCACGATGAGAATTGTTTAAACTGGATTCAGGCGACTCGCCAGGCCGCCGCTCCGGGCGCTGAGGCTGCTTCTGGGGCCGCCCCGACCCGTGAGCGCCGCGAACGCCGGCCCCGAAGAGAATAAAACGATTTACGATTTCAGATTTACGATTTACGATTGAGATTTACAATCGTAAATCGTAAATCGTAAATTGTTTATCGTTGTTTATGGAAAAACAAAAAATTCAAACCAAACCGAAAAACGAAGGTGTGCTGTCCGACATCGCCTATGCTTCCGGCATCATCCTGGCAATTTCGTATCCGGTGCTGGCGATTTCTACCGGGGCGCGGGCCGTTTTTCAGCTTTTTTTCAAGGCCGGCGTGACCGATTATTTCCCGCCCTCGTTGAGCGCGGTGGCGGCTTTGTGTTATCTGGGGGCGGCGGTTGGCTTTGCCCTGCGCCGCCGATGGGCCTGGGGAGTGTCGGTGGGCCTGCTGGGTTTTGAAACGGCCATGGTCTTGCTGGTCGGCGCGCTCAGTTTCCTCTATCCCGATTTTATCGGTCACACCGTCTGGCGGCACTTTGGGGCCGATTACGGCTACTTCCCCCTCTTTCAGCCCATTTTGGGCCTGATCTGGCTCTTCAGCCCGCCGGTGCTGCAAGGGTACGGGATCAGGAAGAAGGCGGAAGGATGAGGGATGAGAAGTTCATCCCCATTCGCAACGCCTTAAAGGAAATGGGTATTGAATAACCTCAACGTTTCAACGCTTACGGCCCCCAGGTGATCCGCTCGTTGGTCCAATCGCGGTCGCCGATGCCC
>CAZDMM010000222.1:0-10201 GCA_964505845.1 uncultured Caldilineaceae bacterium | reverse complement strand
CCCTCAACCTGGGTATGATGGGCATGCACGGCGGCGCCTGGTGCAACTACGCCGTGCAAGAAGCCGACCTTATCATTGCCTGCGGCATGCGTTTTGATGACCGCGTCACCGGCAACCTCAAAACTTACTCCCCCAATTCCAAAAAAATACACATTGAGATTGACGCCTCCGAAATCAATAAAAATGTCAAAGTTGACGTGGGCATTCACGCCGACCTGCGCACCGTGCTAAAGCAAATCAATCCCGGCGTTGAGCGTGGGCCGGACCGCAAAGCCTGGTGGGCCAAAATCAAGGATTGGCAAGAAGAATCCAACGAGCGCGATATTTTGCAGTTCAAAACCCCCACCTTGCTGGCCGCCCAGGCCATCCGCAAAATCTGGGAAGGCACCGAGGGCAAAGCCTTTGTCATCACCGACGTGGGCCAGCACCAAATGCTGGAATGTCAATACTACGCCCATGATGACCCCTACACCCTCAGCACTTCTGGCGGCCTGGGCACCATGGGCTTCAGCCTGCCGGCGGCTATTGGGGCCAGCTTCCACGTCAAAGACCGGGAAATCTGGACCATTGCCGGGGATGGCTGCATCCAGATGACCATTATGGAACTGGCTACCGCCGTGCAAGAAAAATGCAACATCAATATCTGCGTTATCAATAACGGCTACCTGGGTATGGTGCGCCAATGGCAGCAAATGTTCTACGAGAGCCGCTACGTGGAAACGCCCATCTACAGCCCCGATTATGTGAAGCTGGCCGAAGCCTACGGCATGCCGGGTTATCGCGTTGAGAAACTGGAAGACATCGTCCCGACCATGCGCAAAGCTCAAGCCCACAACGGCCCGGTACTGATTGAATTTGTGGTGGAGCGGTTTGATAACGTGTACCCCATGGTGCCGGCCGGGGCCGACCTGCACAATATGATCCGGCGACCTCATCCTCGCTTTGAAAAAATGGAGATGTGAAACAAGGTAGCAGGGTAGCAGATAGCAAAGTAGCAGAGTAACAAACCTGCAACCTTGCTACCCTGTTACTTTGCTACCCTGAGACCTTGTTACCCTGCTACCTGTTAATGAAGAAAAGGATAAAACATTATGAAACAAACTCTCGTTGCCCTTGTTGAAGATAAACCCGGCGTGCTGAATCGAGTGGCCAGCCTGTTCCGCCGCCGTAATTTTAATATCGAAAGTTTGGCCGTGGGCCACAGCGAAACCCCCGGCGTCAGCCGCATGACCATTGTCACCGATGAGGTGGAAATGCTCAAGCGGAATGTGGTGCGGGCTAACTTGCTCAAACTCATCAACGTGATTGATGTGCAGGATGTCACCGATCAACCCTGCGTGGTCAGAGAAACGGCGCTCATTAAAGTTAAGGCCGATGCCACCCAGCGCGGCCAGGTTATGGATGTGACCGAAATGTATCGCGCCCGCATCGTGGATGTCGGCACGGAAACGCTGATTGTTGAAATCACCGGCGAGTCCGAAAAAATTGGCTCTATGATTGAGGTTTTGGAGCCTTACGGCATCCTGGAGATCATGCGCACCGGCAAAATCGCTATGACGCGGGGAGTGGTCAAACCCCGCCCAGACCTGGCCTCGGCCCAAAAAACCAACGGCAAGCATTGACCAGAGTTGCAGGGTAGCAAAGTGACAGGGTAGCAGGTTGGATACTCTGCTACCTTGCTACCTGTTATCCTGCAAGCTGCTACCCTGCTACCTGTTACCTTGCTACTTTGATATAAATTTTCTTTAGAAGGGAATTTCACAACCTATGGGATTAGATTTTCAAACCAAGTTTTTTGAGAAGGAGAAGATTATCCTGGGCGATACCGTAGAGTACATCGTCCGGGGCGGCCGGCATCTTTTTCCCATTTTGCCCAAAGCCTTTGAAGGTATCAAGCAAATCGGCGTGATTGGCTGGTCATCACAGGGGCCGGCCCAGGCCCAAAATCTGCGCGACTCGCTGGCCGGCAGCGACATCCGGGTGAAAGTAGGGCTGCGGGCCGGTTCATCCTCCATGCGCAGCGCCGAGGCTGTTGGCTTTACGGCGGCCAACGGCACGCTGGGCGAAATGTACGAGGTTATCCACGAGTCGGATATGACCCTGCTGCTCATCTCCGACGCCGCCCAGGCCGAAAATTACCGGGAGATTTTTAAGGCTATTCGCCCCGGCGCCACTCTGGGCTTATCGCACGGCTTTTTGCTGGGCTACCTGAACAGCATCGGCCAGAAATTCCCGGAGAATATCAACGTCATCGGCGTCTGCCCCAAAGGCATGGGGCCATCGGTGCGGCGCCTGTACGAGCAGGGCCGGACGGTCAACGGGGCCGGCATCAACGCCAGTTTTGCCGTACAGCAAGACATCAACGGCAAAGCCACCGATTACGCCCTGGCCTGGTCGGTGGGGCTGGGTTCGCCCTTTACCTTTATGACCACCCTGGAGTCGGAATATAAATCCGACATCTTTGGCGAGCGGGCCATTTTGCTGGGCGCGGTGCATGGCGTGGTCGAAAGCTTGTACCTGTGGTTCAAACAGCACGGTTATAACCAGGAGGAAGCCTTTAACCACTCGGTCGAGTCCATTACCGGGCCGATTAGCCGCCTCATTTCCAAAAAAGGCTTGATGGCCGTGTACGAGTCGCTGAACGACAAAGATAAGGGGGTGTTCCGAGAGGCTTACTCGGCCGCTTACCACCCGGCCCGCGAAATTATGCTTGAAATTTATGAGGATGTCGCCTCCGGCCACGAGATTGCCAGCGTTATCGCCGCTAATAAGCGCTTTCAGCAGTACCCGATGGGCAAAATTGACGGCACCGAAATGTGGCAGGTGGGTGAGCGGGTGCGGGCCAAACGCGACCCCAACAAAATCCCCATCAACCCGGTAACGGCCGGCATCTACCTTGCCACCATGATGGCTCAGGTGGACGTGCTGAAGGAGAACGGCCACCCCTACTCTGAGATTGCCAACGAAACCATCATCGAAGCGGTAGACTCGCTCAACCCCTACATGGACTTCAAAGGAGTAGCCTATATGGTGGATAACTGCTCCACCACCGCCCGCCTCGGCTCGCGCAAGTGGGCCCCGCGCTTTGATTACATCCTGCGCCAGCAAACCTTTACCAGGCTAGACCAGGGCAACCCGGTGGATGAAGAGTTGTTTGATAATTTTGTCCACAGCGATATTCACCAGGTGCTCTCAGTTTGCGCCCAACTGCGACCCTCGGTAGATATTGCCATTGTAAGTTAAAAAGTTACCAGATACCCGTTTTCTTCCGTAACCATTCAGGTGACTGGCGCTTTTCTCTTCAGGAAGATAATCAAGAACAGCAAAACTTATAGTTCACCAGGCGCCGGTCACCTTGAGCCTCAGTGACATTTTCTTAAGAAAACGGGTATCTAAAATTAACCATTCAAAATTGACAATTCACTATTCACCATTATAAAGGGGGTGATGGCCTGTGACAGGCAGTACACTTGATGACCTGAGTGACCTTAGCAGTTTAACCAAAATGATTTCTAATTTATCAAAATTTATGAGGTTGGTAACTGGTAATTGGTAATTACCAGCTACTAATTACTAATTCCCAGTTACCAACCTCCTTAACGGAGGAAACAATGTCTGAAAATGGTGACGTACCTGTAAAAAAAGAGCGCCTGATTATTTTTGATACCACCTTGCGCGATGGCGAACAATCGCCCGGCGCAACGCTCAACATCGAAGAAAAATTGGAGATTGCCCGGCAGCTTTCCCGCCTGGGCGTAGACATCTGCGAAGCCGGCTTCCCCATCGCCTCCCCCGGCGATTTTGAAGCCGTGCGCCGCATCGCCGAAGAAGTTGGCCCGCTGACCGAAGGCCGCAAAGACGGCCGGCCGATGGTGATTGCCGGCCTAGCCCGCGCCAATAAAGAAGATATTGACCGGGCCTACGAGGCCGTCAGAGTCGCCCCTCGCCATCGCATCCACACCTTCCTGGCTACTAGCGATATTCACCTCAAACACAAACTCAAGATTGACCGCGAAGAGTGTGTAGACCAGGTAATCAAGGCTGTTAGCTACGCCAGAAGCCTGTGCCAGGATGTTGAATTTTCGCCGGAGGATGCCGGGCGCAGCGACCCGGAATTCCTGACGGTGGTTTTGGGTGAGGCCATCAAAGCCGGGGCCACCACCCTTAACATCCCCGATACCGTCGGCTATACCACCCCAGAAGAGTTTGGCTGGCTCATCAAATACCTCATTGACCATACCCCCGGCTCCGACAAGGTGATCTGGTCAACCCACTGCCACAACGACCTGGGGCTGGCTACGGCCAACACCCTGGCCGGGGTGCAAAATGGGGCGCGCCAGGTAGAAGTCACCATCAACGGCATCGGCGAGCGGGCCGGCAATACCAGTTTTGAAGAAGTGGTGATGGCTGTCCACACCCGCCCGCAGAATTTCTCGGTGGATGTCAGCCATGTGGATACCACCCAAATTATCCGCACCAGCCGCATGGTCAGCGCCTTTACCGGTATGCCCATCCAGCCCAACAAAGCCATTGTCGGAGCCAACGCCTTTGCCCACGAGGCCGGCATCCACCAGGATGGCATGCTCAAGCATCACTCCACCTACGAGATTATGCGCCCGGAAACGGTGGGGCTGAGCGCCAGCGCCCTGGTGCTGGGCAAGCACTCCGGGCGGCACGCCTTCCGCACCCGCCTCAAAGAGATGGGCTATGGCGACATGACCGAGGACGAACTCAACCAGGCCTTCAAACGCTTCAAACGCATTGCCGATAAAAAGAAGGTGGTCACCGACGCCGACATCGAAGCCATTATCACCGACGAATTTTATCAACCCAAAGAAATCTGGAAGCTCGACTATGTGCAGGTAACTTGCGGCGACCATATCCGGGCTACCGCCACCGTTACCCTGATTGACCCGCAGGGGAACGAGATCACCGACGCCTCGATTGGCACCGGGCCGGTAGACGCCGTTTACAAAGCCATCAATCGCATTGTGCAAGCACCTAATATTTTGACGGAGTTTGTGGTGCAGGCGGTAACCGAAGGGATTGACGCCATCGGCGAAGTCACCATCCGGGTGCAGCCGGAAAACGGCCAGGGCTACACCACTAACCCTCAAACCGGGGCCCAGGTGGCCCGCACCTACAGCGGCCACGGGGCCAGCACCGATATTGTGGTAGCCAGCGCCCGCGCCTACATGAGTGCGCTCAATAAAATGCTGGCTGCCCGAGAGGAAACCGCCGCCACCATTCATCAAACGTAAAATTAGCAAATCTGAGCCGATTGTGCTACAATAGTGGTGTCATTGACTGGCCGGTGCGCCAGCAGTGAACACCCGGTTTGATCGGTTCATCACTCACCTGGCCGTTTTGGTGTAACTCGCGCCAGGTATCATCTAAATAGCAACAGCGTAAAGTCGCTTGGACCCGCGCGGCCGAGACGATGCTCACCCATCCGGCAATGCTTTTACCGTTTAAAGTTGAACGGATAGCCTTGCCCCCTCTGCCTCCTGGATAAACCAGCCTCGCGGCTTGCGCTGCGAGGCTTTTTTATTTACGACCACCGACCGCCGACGGCAGACCGCCAGCTATATCTTTCTTCCGGCGGTCGCCGGTCAGCCGTCGGCGGTCTTCAGGAGGCGCCATGCCCACATCACCAAAAGTTTCTATCTTAGAACTGCACCAAAAAAAGGCGGAACGACGCCCCATCACCATGCTTACCGCTTATGATTATCCGGGAGCCATGCTGGTGGACGAGGCCGGGATTGACATCATCCTGGTGGGCGACTCCCTGGCGATGACGGTGCTGGGCCACCCCAACACGGTGGCCGTAACAATGGACGAGATGCTGCATCACTGCAAGGCCGTGGCCCGCGGGGCCAAACGCGCCTTTCTCGTCGGGGATATGCCGTTTATGTCCTACCAGGTGGAGCGCGCCGAGGCAGTTCGCAACGCCGGCCGCTTTATCAAAGAAGCCGGGATGGACGCTATTAAGTTGGAGGGCGGCCACACTGTAGTGGAAACGGTGCGGGCCATCGTCGAGGCCGGCATCCCGGTCATGGGGCACATCGGCCTGACCCCTCAAACTGCTACCAAGTTGGGCGGCTTTAAAGTGCAGGGCAAAAGCGCCGCCGCCGCCAAACAACTCCTGGCCGACGCCCAGGCCCTGCAAGAGGCCGGCTGCTTTGCCCTGGTTTTAGAGGCGGTGCCGGCAGCCGTAGCCAAAACGGTCACTGAAAAATTGACCATCCCCACCATCGGCATTGGGGCCGGGCTGCACTGCGATGGCCAGGTACTGGTCTTTCACGATTTGTTGGGGCTGTTTGACCGCTTTACCCCCAAGTTTGTAAAAAAATATGCCGACCTGCGCCCGGCCATACTGGCGGCCTTGCAAGCCTATCGCCGGGAGGTTGAAGCGGCCGAGTTCCCCACCCCGGCCCACAGCTTTAGCATTGACGAGGAAGAATTACAACTTTTCCTTTATGGAGGCCAAGGATGACCAAAAGGTCTATGGCAGAGCAGTCTCAAAATTATGCGGAACAGGAGTGTCAAAGCCTGGTTTTGACCGACAAAGCTGCGCTTTGTCACTCCAATAATAGAAATTCCCCCCCGCTAACCGTAGCGATTTTGGCGTTGGGGCTATGGGAACTTTATTCGGCAGCCGGCTCAACATGGCCGCCAATGTGAGCCTGTTTGGGACCTGGGCCGAGCAGATTGACGCCCTGCGCCGCGACGGTTTGACCATCACCTATCCCGACGGCCGCCAAACCAATCACCGTTTATCCATCACCAATAACCTGGCCGACATGCCGCCCGCCGACATCGCCCTGATTCTGGTCAAAAGCCACCAAACCGAACGAGCGGCGCGCCAGGCGGCCCAGGTTTTAAAACCCGACGGTGTGGCGATTACCCTGCAAAACGGCCTGGGCAACCTGGAAAAGCTGGCCGAGGCGGTTGGCCCGCAGCGGGCCGCCCTGGGCATTACGGCTCAGGGTGCAACGGTGCGCGCCCCCGGCCAACTGTACCACGCCGGGCAGGGGCCAACCCATCTGGCTAAAATCCCCGGCCCTCATGGAAAACGGCTGGCGGAAGCGGCGGCGCTGTTCAATTCCGTAGGACTGGAAACCACCCTGGTTGACAACGCCGACAGCCTCGTGTGGGGCAAATTGGCCATCAACGCCGGCATCAATCCTTTGACCGCCCTGTTTGAAGTGCCTAACGGCGCTCTGGCCGAGGATGAACGGCTGCGCCAGGTAATGACCGCCGCCGCCAAGGAGGTAGCGCAAGTAGCGGCCGCTCAGGGAATTCATCTGCCTTATGACGATGCGGCCAACCGCACCGTAGAAGTATCACGGGCCACCGCTACCAATCGCTCCTCCATGCTGCAAGATGTCAGCCGGGCCGCCCCCACCGAGATTGACGCCATCTCCGGGGCAGTGGTGCGTTTTGGCAAACGGCTGGGTATCCCCACGCCGGTGAATGAGTTTTTGCTAGGCTTAGTCAAGGCCAAAGAAGCGGGACGTTTAACGTTAAACGTTCAAACGTTAAACATTTGAATGTTAGAACGTTTAACCTTCAACCGGTTGACTTTACCGCCAACATCAGCATAATTGAATAAAACATCGCTTGGAGAGTTGAGATGGATTTTCTGGGCGTCGCCTTACCCAATATTATGTTTATTGTTGGCATTATTGCGATTGGCCTGGGACTGGGCATTGAATTTAAGCTGGTTGAAATCAAGAGCGAGTTAAGCAAAGGGGGACGCATCGGAGCCTTTAGCATCGGTGCGGTGCTCATCGCCACCAGCATTTTTTTGTACACGCGTTCAACGCCGGCGGCTAACCCGGCCGCCGTTCCCACCGGGCAGACCGCCTCAGCCCAGCCCAGCCCTGATACGGCGGCCTCTCCTGCCGCCCCAACCGAGATTTCACCCCCCACGCCCACCCCGCCATCTGAGCCGGCCGCCGCCACAGCCCCGCCGGTTGAGCCTACCTCGGCCCCGCCGTCCGACCCGCTGGCCGGCCTCCAAACTATAGTAGAGGCCGCTCTGGCCGGCGACCGGGTCGGCAAAAAAACCGGCGAAGATTTGCTTAAGAAATTGCAAGAAACCCAAGAGGCCCTGGCTAAAGGGGATCAGAAGCGGGCGCAAGACTGGCTGCGCGACCTCCAGGAGAGCGTCGGCAAAGACAAAAAAATGGAACCTCAACTGGCGCAGGAGATTCTGGCCGGCGTGCAGCAAATCGCCGCCCAATACAATTTGGAAGTGCCCTCGTCTAAACCTTAAAACGTTTAACGAAGGATTACATATGCAAATCTGTGTCAACATTAATGACCTTCGCCGGGAACGTTGGGCCGACCCGCTGGCAAGCTGGGGGCTGGTGCCGACGATGGGCTATTTGCATCAGGGACACCTGGCCCTGGTGCGCCGCGCTCGCCAGGAAAATGAGCGGATAGGCGTCAGCATCTTTGTTAACCCTATCCAGTTCAACAACCCCGAAGACCTGACTAAATATCCCCGCAACATGGAACGCGATCTGGCCCTGCTGGAAGAGGCCGGGGTAGATTTGGTCTGGACGCCGACGCCGGAGCTGGTTTACCCACCTGGCTACCAAACCTATGTTGAGGTTGAAGAAGTGACTCGCCCCCTGGAAGGCGCGTCCCGGCCCGGCCACTTTAGGGGCGTGGCCACGGTGGTGGCCAAGCTGTTCAACGTTTTCCAGCCGCACCGAGCCTACTTTGGTCAAAAGGACGCCCAGCAGGTAGTGGTCATCAAGCGGATGGTTCAGGATCTCAATTTTAATCTGGAGCTTGTGGTTTGTCCCACCCAACGCGAAGCCGACGGCCTGGCGATGAGTTCCCGCAACGCCCGGCTCTCGGCGGAGGCCCGCCAATCCGCCGCCTGTCTCTATCGCGCCCTGACGGCAGCCAAAACTGCCTTTGAACAGGGCGAGCGCCGGGCCGACTCCCTCCGCCGCACCATGCGCACTATCATCGAAACCACGCCACTGGCTCGCCTGGATTACGTCAGCGTGGCCCACCCCGACACCCTGGCCGAGTTAGATTTCGTCGCAGACCGCGCACTGCTGTCTCTGGCCGTATTTGTGGATAACGTGCGGCTGATTGATAACATCGTCATCGCTGAACAGTAGTCAATTGTCAGTGGACTGATCACTGACCACTGACAACTGGCTGCGGTAGGACTTTTGGCATAGCCCCATCTATTGTTAAAACACCCTCAAGTATGATAGAATAGTCGCAATCGGCAGCTCAACTCCCGTTATCATTTTCAACATGACGCCTGCTAACGGAATAACTGTGCGGGTAAAACTAACCGCTTCCCCTTCTCACCGATACGCCGGAAGCAACAGTAAGGCCCTTTTCACCACCCCGCGGTGGGAGAATGGGCCTTTTTTGTTTAAACGTTCTAACGTTCAGGAGGCTAACATGTTTTCACGGCTTAATTTCGTTCTGTGCCTCACCTGTATCCTGGGCTTGATGGTATGGCTTGCCGGGGGCCAGGCCCAGGCTGAACCACTCCAGGCAGTCAACGCGCCGGAACTCAAGTGGGCTTACGGCGGCTGCTTTAGTTCCTGGTGCCAGACCGGCTGGTACGCCTCGCCGGCCGTAGCCAATCTGGATGGCGACCCGCAGGCCGAAGTGATTTGGGGTTCGTATGATGTGGTGGCGCTCGACGGCATCAGCGGCAGCCTGCAATGGCGCGGCGCTAACGCCAGCCGAGTCTGGCCCGGCGTGGCCGTGGCCGATTTGACCGGCGACGGCAGCCCGGAAATCATCGTAGGGCGCAGCGGCGACCAGGTGACGGTTTACAACAATTCCGGCGGCATCGTCTGGACGCGCAACCCCTTTGGCAGCGGCGAAGTCCGCACCCTGGCCGTCGAGGATTTGGAAACCGACGGCCAGATGGAGGTGATCGTGGGCCGGGCCAGCGGCGGTGCGACCAGGCAGCTTAACGTTTTTGAGGCCAACGGCGCAGTGCGGGCGGGCTGGCCAGCCCGGCGCGACAACGAGCCGGGCTATGGCTGGGGCATGTACAACGAGAATGTGACCGTGGGCGACCTCAACGGCGACGATTATAAGGAAATCATCGGCCCCACCGACACGCATTACATTACGGCCCTGGACCGCAGCGGCAGCCAGCTTCCGGCCAACGCCATGGCGCTGGCGCTGGGCGTCTCCTTCTCGC
>CAZDMM010000221.1:0-10202 GCA_964505845.1 uncultured Caldilineaceae bacterium | reverse complement strand
TCCTGGCTATGGTTAGCGGCATTTGCCCCAATCGTAAAATACCCGGCCCTGGTATTGATTTGGTCGCCCACCTGCAACTGCCGATCCGCTGGTAGTAAGGTCTGGTCAAAATCGGTACAGTTGCGGTAACCTGACCACTGTTCGCCCCCATTGTCGCCGGCCGGGCCTTGATCATCCACATAGATCAGGCCCGGTTTGCCGGCTACCCCGTTAGAGTCCCAGATGACCTTCACCTGATACCAATGATTAGCCACGATGGGACAGGCATTATAATTGGTCACCACCGGCTTCCAGGCTGCCCCGCCGTGCGTATCGGTCGGCTTGATCCAGAAGGCAAAGGAGGCGAGGCCGTCCGGCGCGCGGTAAGTCTCCCAACTATTGTTCCGCCAGATAGACAGGCGGTAGTTCTCATCACCCCGGTCGAAGATAATGTCCTCGCCGTTACCGTCCGGTATGGCGGAGGGTTTGAGTCGCATTTCAATGGCCATGGCTGTGGTAGCCAACAGGTTATTGTCGTTGTTTTCAAAATCTATGTAATTGTCCACGCCGTCGCCATGGAAGTAACCATCACCTGGTAAGGTTTCGCCCGGATCATTAATCACGCCGGCCAGCACCGGAGCACTGCCGGCCTGCCCATTGATAGCCGCTGTTACCCCGGCCTGCCCGTTAAATTGGAAGCTGGCTCCTGTCTGGAAGCCCGCCGGAGCGCCCATCACAGTGACTGAGGCGGCATGGCAGGTATTGCATTTGGTACTGTCAACGGTAACAATAGAACTGTTCCGGGTGTAAGGTTGAGGATCATGGTCATCACTGTCTAGATTACCACCGGTATGACAAAGCAGGTAGCAGCCCCACTGTGAACCGCTAATTACGCGGAAGGCCGTGCTGTAGTTAGAGGGGGCATTACCGTTTAGCGAAATATCCATCTTTGTCACCCCGTAGACAAAGTTGATCAGCCCTGGCTCGGGGGCATCGTAGGGGTTATGAACGTCGTGACAGTGAATACAAGGGGAATTTTTGTTCACTACGTGCCTGTTGTGCTCAGGAAAAGCCCCCAGGTTATTAGTAGCCACATTGGGATTGTGACAATTCCAGCACAGGCCATACTCAGTCGAGTTATAGCTGGTGTGATGGGTCTTGCGGTAATTGCCCTTCAAAAGGCTGTAGACCGTTGCCCCGTGCTCATCATGGCAATGGTTGCAGCCATATCCGTCCAAGCCCCCAATCGCGCCGCCGCTGCCACTGCCACCAATATCGTGCCCCGAATTGCGGTAAGCAGCTTTGTTATAGCCGCTGCCGTCAAAGGTGGTAGGGAAGGTTACCCCGGTGGGGGGCGCGCCGTCGTGGCAGGCCAGGCAGAAATCTCGGTTATTGTTGGCCGGCCAGAGCTGGCCGGTGTTATCGGGATTGACCAGCTTTTGGCTCACACTCGACTTGTGGGGATTATGGCAGTTGGTACATTCGATGTTATTTGCTTCACTATCCAGAACATTATGGTGAGAAGCCATCCCAAAATAGGCCTGGATGTTTTTCGGAGCCGGGCCGTTGGCGTCGTGGCAGGTATAGCAGAAGCCCTCTTCCTGGTTCGCATTATTAGCAATGGGGCCAACATTGGCCGGGGCCAGGAGTTTCTTCTTTTGGGAGCCATGAGCAGTGGCATGGCAGCCGCTGTTGAGTCCATCGCCCAGGCAGCCGTAGCCGGTATTGGTACTCCCGCCGGTGTTATGGGCCGAGTTGTCCCACACGCTGCCATCCTGGATGTTGGGTGGGGCCTGGCCGTCGGAGAAGGGGGCCAAAGGCGTCGCCAGGAGAATAGCACCATTACTATCATGGCAGGCCAGGCAGAAGGTTTTCAGGGTTTTGCTGTTAGCGTTGGTAATACTCTCCGGACGGAAGGTTCCCAGGGTGCGCTCATTATAGATAGTGGGGTTATCTACGTTTTTCAGGCGCACATAGCCTTGGGTGTGCTCGGACATTTCGTGGCAAGCCAGGCAATCGCTATCCCTTACCTGGCCCTGGACATGGTGACTGGCATAGCCAAACTCATTTACCACGGCCCGCCGGCCGCCCACCGGCACGCCATCACCGTTATCCTGGGTCTGGGCATGGCACATGGTACAGCCACCGCCGCCGGGCATAAAACCGTCAGGAGTGGCCGGATTGCCATCCGGGTCGTGCGAGTGACAGATCGTGCAATCTTGGCCGGTAAGGTTTAGGCCAGCCGCATGCACCCCACCGGTGTGGTCGCGCATGGGGTAACCGGGGTTATTCGGGTTGATATGACAGGTTACACAAATACGGCTGGTGGGGGCGCTGGTAGCATCGTCAAAAGAATTTGGCCCAGTTCTGGCGGTGAAGATTACCGGTCCGGTGGTGATTAATGGATTGGTCGTTACTTTCACGCTCGTCCCGATTAAGGCCAGATTAGGGCCGCCACCATGCACATAATCGTGGCATTGGGTGCAGGCTACCTCAAAGTCCACCTCAGACTTGGCGGAGAAGCCCTTGTTGGAGTGAGTAGACACTCCCGCTGTCTGAGCCAGAGTGATTGACCCTCTTTGTCCCAGAAACCAGAAACTCGCTCCTATGAGAACCAAGAGCAGCGCTGTCGCCTGGATCAATAGGTGACCAGGTCGAGCCGACATAGATAACCTGCCCGATTGCCCCGGGATGATGGGGCGCGGTGAAGGTGTAAAAGCAGGGTGTTGCGTATTTTGCTGGCTGCCGGTCAGCTTCATAGTTTATGGCTCCCTGCTCTACTCCTATGGCCTGACTCTTTCATCTTTTAAGATGATGGGGATAAAGAGAGTAGTAGACTGCATCTGCCCACCCGGCGAGGCGGCCCCGTTCATAATCAAAGGTAGGTAGATGGTATTGGAGGCTGAGGTAGATTGCGGCTGTTGGTTAATCATAATCCAATCAATTAAGCCTTGATAAAGATCACGGCTGTGATCCGTTGCATTCGCCCCAATCGTATAGTTGCCGGCGCCGATTTGGATCCGGTCTCCCTGGTAAAGTCTGCTCTCAGTTGGCAGCAGGGTCTGGCCGGCATTGGTGCAGTTAATGGTGCCCGACCAGGTTTCGCCAAGATTGTCGCCGTTCAGCCCCTGGTCATCCACATAGATATCGCCGGGGATGCCGACGGCCTTGCCGGAATCCCACTCAATCTTGACCTGATACCAATGATCGGCCACAATGGGACAAAATTCATAGTCGGTCAGAACCGGCTTCCAGGCGGCCCCGCCGTGAGTATCCTCCGGCTTGACCCACAAGGCAATTGAGGCGGCTGTGAGGGGCGCGTCATAAGTGATCCAGCTATTCATGCGCTCTAATGAGACCTGGTAATTCCCGGCGATACTCCGGTCGAAGATGCTGGCCACATAGTCAGCGGTGTCAGTAACGATACCGCCTGGTTTTAGCCGCATGTCTATAAACAAACTGCTGGTAGCCTGGAGACTGGTGGGGTTATTTTCAAAATCTATATAATTATCCAGTCCATCGCCATGGAAATATCCGTCACCCAAGAGGCTTTCAGCCGGATCATGCACCGCCCCGCGCAGTTGTTCCGGTGTTTCCGCCGGAGACAGGTTACTGTTCGCTTCGCTGGCAACAAAGGGACTGCTGGCCGGCTCATTCAACTGGAAATTGGCACTCTGGAAAACCGGCCAGGTTGGCGGCGGGGCTGCCCCCTGGATAGGCATAAAGCCATCCAAAGTTGTTGGATCGCCATCGGCATCGTGGGGGTGACAGCTCGTGCAATCCTGCCCGGTGTAGTTGGAGTTTCCATGATCCCCCCCCACGTGATAGACCATCGGATAGCCTGGATTGTCGGGGTTAGCGTGGCAGGAAACACAGATCCGGCTGCCGGGAGAGGAAGCACCGTCGTCAAAGGAATTCAGGCCGGTAGTAGCCGTAAAAACGATGGGCCCGGCTCTGATATCCCCCGCCGGAGTAAGCCAGACATAATCTCTGAGACCGGCTAATTTAGTGATACTGTGCGGATCGTGGCATTGGGCGCATTCAAGTTGTAAGGGGCTTTCGACCCGTTCCGAGAAGTCTCTGTTACCGTGCGTAGATATCGCTGTCAAGGCTACGCTGCTGCTGGCAACCGCTCCGCCAGGGTTGGGGACCGATACCGGCCTGATGATGGCGCTATGGCACACGTTGCATAAGTTCGTAACATCGGTTAAGAGGATCGGGGTTCCCGCGCCATTGTGGGTGCGGTGACAACCGGCGCAGGCATCAGTCGTGGGGGAGTAGGGGCCATGCGGACTTGCCTGGCCTCCCTGGGCCAAGGTGATTTTGACCAGGCCAAAGCCCAGGAACAGACCGGCGATTATGAAGATAGGGAAAAAGTTTACAAGATGCCTTCTCATAAGTCCATTTCATCTAATGGCGAACTTGTACAATCCTGTATTAAGCGCCCCCTGCATCTAAGGAGGGAGTCCGGTGGGCCGAGTGGGAAAGCCCGGCCCACCGGACCCATGTGGTGGATGCTCGTATCCCCATGCCAGGGGATCGTTTGGTGTTTTTCTGGTCACTGGTCAGACTCATGGCTCATATCCATTCTGGTCCACGATATGACCTTAAAGCAGATCACACCTTGATAAGTGGTGGGAGGCGCGCTGGTCACGCGCCCCCCGCGAGGGACACTCCCCCAATTATGGAGGGGGAGCTGGGGCGGCTGTTCCCGATTTGTTATGGCAAGCCTGGCATACGCCCCGGCCATCCACCCGCAGCAACGAGCTTCGCGCGCTGCCGGTGACGGTGCTGCCATCAGGATATGGCAGATTTTGACCTAACGCATAGCCGGTTGGGTTGATGGCCATGCTGGCCGAAGTGCCGTGCGCCACGTGACAGGTCATGCACTCTACGTCATGATTCCAATAGGCGGCGTTGAACGTAACGAAAGCCGTAGCAGCCGAAGGGGTACCATTATGGCACTTGCTACACGTGGTGGATGAGCCATTCGACAGGTGGCGGTAGTGGAAGATCGCATCGCCCGAGTCGGTGACCCCGCTGTCGGCGCCCGCCGCGTAGCGAGTGTGGCACTGGGCGCACCAATCGGAAACTCCCTGATATTGGGCCGTTACGTTAAATGCGTTTGTACGGCCTTGTCCAAAGTATTGGCCATTGGTGAACTGAACTGTGTAGACCTTGGCGGCGGGGGCCTCGTCGGTGACACTGATCGTAGTTGTCGTGGTTATGCCGCGCGGGATGGGCCGCAGGATGCGGTATTGGCCGTTGCCATGCGGGTCGTGACAGTTGGTACAATCCAGGTTGAAGTTGGCCAGGCCGGCCCCAGAGCCGATAGCGCCGTTACCCCAGACCGTGCCGGCCCCGCCGGTGTAAGTGTGGACGGAGGTGGCGGCAATGCCGGTACCAGGGGCAGCGCCGGCAAAGGTGGTGTTCATGCGAGTGTTGACAAACCCACCGCCTCTTAACCCACGGTCAACGACACCCTCAGTCGTATCGCCGGGGTTGGTGTCCCGTTGGAGAAAGACGCCGTCGGCAACGTTGGTATCGGCCCCGGTGGCCGTACTGCCGTGACATGACATACACAATTGACCCACCGGTGTGGTCAGCAATCTGGGTGCGGCTGCGGAGTGCGCCCGGTGGCATCCGGCGCAGGCATCCGTCGTGGGGGTGTAGCCACCATGCGGGCCACCGTCGGCCAGGGCCAACCCGGCTGTGGCCATTACCAAGACCAGCGCGAAGACGGAGATTAGAACTATTTTTTTCATATTTTGTAGACCTCCCTTAGTAGTGAGTGCTTCTTCGCACATTTCCAAAAACTTCATAGATTAATCGTTGTTGTCACATTTTTCCCCGGATCACCTCCTTTCGTATGACAGGGTATTAATACGACCAGACCTGGACCCGGTTATTCTCCCGGTCGGCGACGTACAAGCGGCCGTTGGCGTCCCAGGCGATGTCGTTGGGATAGTTAAACTGGCCGTCGCCCTGCCCCACATCGCCAAAGATAAACAAGAACTTGGGTTCTGCTCCGGAAACGTCATAGGCCTTCACATTCTGCCCCACCGCATCCACTACATACAGCCGATCACGCCAGTCAATGGCCGCGCCACGAGGCAGGTTGAGCGCACCGTCGCCGGAACCCTGGCCAAAATGGAACAGAAATTTTCCTTGACCATCCCAAACGGAGATGCGGCCGTTGTTGCCGTCGCTGATATAAATCCGGCCTCGGGAGTCGGTCACGGCGGCGTTGGGGAAGAGAAACTGGCCATCACTCTGACCATAAGCGCCAAACTTGCTTTCAGGTGGATTGAACTCCTGCCAGGAGGCGGACATCACGGCCTCGGCCGGGATCTCGCGAATGACATTAAAGCCTTCGCGGGCCACGTCGGTCAGCAGCATCTTGCCTGTGCCATCAAAGCGGATGCCCAAGGGCGACCAGACTGGCGGATCAGGCGGCGGGAGGGTTTGTTCAAAATCGCCCAGTTTCTGATAGTGAACCTTCTGCTCAAACTGGTTGTAGGCCATCACATCGCTGGGCGGCTGGAACTTACCCGCATGTTTGGCCACGTACTCGCTCAGAGTCAGGTTCGGACTCAGAATCGTGTCCAGGTAGGCCCCCTCCCGGTCATAGACAAACACGGCATGCTGCAGACGGTCGGTGACAAACAGGCGGCCGCGGCGATCCGTTGCCAGGTAGACAGGCGCTCGATCGGCCGGGCCGGTGCGCGGCGGGGCAAAAGAGCCTAAGAGATCACCGTCCCGATCAAACATTTTGACCAGCCGTTCTCCGCCGGTCTCAGTCACATAGATTCGATCTCCCTCAGGCGAGAGAGCCACGCCGACTGGTTGATCCGCCTGGTAAATTGAAAACAGATAATGCGGTGGGTAGCTCACCTGGATAGGCAGAGGCAGCATCTCAGGCAAGGGCAGCGGTTCTCGGATATAGCGATAAAACAGCCCGCCGGCGCAACAGAGCAGGAGCAAAAGGGCCATCAGCAAGAGTAACAGCCAACGCCGTTTCTTTTTTTCTTTTTCTTCTTCTTCGTCAAAGTTGAGCTCTGCCTCCTCATCGAGGGGGATGTCGTTTTCGGGTAACTGGGTGGTCATGCTCGTTACTCCTGTCTCTTCTTAGCAGCCTGGATGCGGCCCTGCGCCTGTTGGGCAGCCATGTCATCCGGATTTAACTCAAGCGCCCGCTGTACGGCGGTTAATGCTTCGTCCCATTTGCCCAATTTTTCATAGGTCAGGCCCAGCCCTAAAAAGGCCAGGCCAAAATCCGGTCGGGATTTGGTAGCTTTTTCGAGTTGAGCTTGGGCCGTTTTATAATCCTTTAGGGTAAAGGCCTGCATACCCTGGGCATAGGCCACGTGGTCGGGTTGATTCAGCGCCGTATAACTTTCGACCATACCGCTGTAGGCTTCGGTAAAATCGGGTACAAAACGGACCGCCTTTTGATAATGCTCCAGCGCGGCCTCCGGTTTGCCGGTGGCTTGATAGGCCCGGCCAAGCTGGTAAAGGGCATCCGCATCGGTGCGGTTAATGGCCACGGCCTGCTCCAGGACGGGCACCGCCTCGGCCGGGCGGTTCAACTTCAGATAGCTTTCACCCAAATAATAGTAGGCCGTCTCCAGCGTGGTGTCGGCGTGGGCCATCTCCTCATCTTTACGGGCGGCCACAAATTGCTGCAGTGGTTCCAGGGCCGCTTCGGGCTGGTTCAGCCGGATCAAAGCGATGCCACTGAGCAGCAGGGCGCTTTGATCTTCTGGGTTGGCCTGCAAGACCTGACCCGTCTGATCGAGCGCCTCTTTATATCGGCCTTGGTTCAGGTAAAGTTCGGCCAGCGCCACTCGCGTCTGAGGGTTCTGGGGATCTTCATGGATAGAACCTTCCAGTTTCTCGATGCCGAGTTCGAGGGGTGATTTATCTCCTAGCTGGCCCACATAGCGGTCCCAGTAGTAGTAGCCGGCAAACAAGACCACGGTAACGATCAAGACGGCGAACACGATCCAAACGGCGCGTTGGATGTTGCGCGTACTGAGAAACTGGCCTTTCTGAGTGATACGGTTGGGTATAGACATAGAACACCTCCATTAACCTCTAGGGGTTGGTAACAATACCGCCAGGGTGACAGCGACTGCACAAAATATCCTGGTGGCAGGTGTAGCAGACTTGACCACCCCGTTTGCGGTACTCATCGGCATGAGTAAATAGCATGTTAGGCGGATGCGACAGGCTGTGACATACCCCGTTATTACAAAAGCCCTGGCCGTGGCAGTTGTAGCAATCCTGCCGTTCGGCCTCGGTTACGCTGCGATGCTCAATGGTCCAGCGGAAGTCGGAGTGTGAGGCCGGGACGGCCCCAACAATAACCGGGGCTTCGACCAGCATATCATTGCCCCGCCCAACGATTGGGACCGTATGGCACAGGTTACACTTGACGCTGACGGTTTCGACTTCGTTGCCGGCCTGATCCACACTCACGTGCTTGCCATCGTGGCAGCGGAAGCAGCCGGGGAAGGGATTATGCCGGGCGTTGTTGGGGTTGGTTTGCCAATTCAGCCCCATATCAGGAAAATTGGTGTCGGCGTATAGCCGCTTGAGTTCGGTTAGCGCAGCTTCCAAATCAGCACGGGGGGAGGAGGCAACGTCTGCCTTGATATTGGCCTGTTCCTGGCCCATCTGGTAGAAATCCGCCAGCCCATCTATAGCCGCGTAGGCCGCGGCTTCGCCGGGGTAGTGAGCCGTCAGCGCCTCAACCCCTTTGGCCCGAATAAAGGACAGCTTCCCGGAGATCAGGTTGGTTTTGATGGCTTCGTCTACCAGCACTTCCGGCGGAGGAATAAAGTGGGCGGTGCGATTGTGGCAGTCTATACAATCCATCAAACGGACCTCGCCCTTTTGGCGGGCCTCTTCGACAAAAGTACTCCAGGCCATATTGAGCATATCGCGGGCGTAGAATTCTTTTAACGAACCATCCGCCTGCTGCACCCCCACCCACAAAATCACCTGCCGCTGCTCGTCGGCGGCAATGTAGTAGACCGGGTTGGTGATATGCCAGTGAATCCCCTCGCTCACGCCGGTATTCTCCTGCCAGCCGCCCATTTTAAGAATGAGGGTGGATTGGACCGGCGTATTAGCCTCGTCGTTGTCATAGTGAACTATAGTTTTGATGATGTTGTCTTTGAACGAGGTGGGGGTGTGGCACTCCTCGCAGGTTTCGCGGGCCGGGCGTAAATTATGAACCGGGCTTTTGATGGGGCGGCTGTAGGTATTGGCCATGACGGCGTACACCTGCTTCAGGCCGTCAATCTTCGATTTGACAAAGAAAGACGCGCCTGGCCCGATATGGCACTTGGCGCAATCCACGTTGGCGTGCGGCGAGTGTTCATAGCGCACAAACTCGGATTTCATGGGGTGGCAGACTGTGCCGCAGAACTCGGCGCTTTCGGTGTATTCGAAGCTTTTATAGCCGCTCACCAGGAAGACAATCAGGATGATCATCAGACTGAAAAAAATAGCTAACAGGGCCAGGCGCTGCCTGGGGCGGTTCAGGTCAATGGTCAGGGAGGGCCAACGCAGCCATTGCCTATGCCGGCCTTTAGCAGGAGCTGAGAGGGTTTCTCCCGGTTTAGTTTCTTTAGGCGGAATCCGATTAAACCACCTCATGCTGAGTGTCCTTAGGCACAATTTGAGTCTGAACTCGCTGATCTTTTGGGGTCATTTTTTCCGCCGCTATTTTCTGTAAATAGGTATGAGCCGCCAGGATACGCCGGTACTCCAGCGGATGCTCATGCTGCATTTCTGGTTCGGCCAGCGTGCCGCTAAAGATGCTGTGATTTCGTTCTTTGATGACGGTGTGGTACATGTGCCAGGTGAGAATAGCCAGCGTAGCTAAAATTGCCTCCCAACCGTGGAGCGCCCGTGACACGGGAATGGTATCGCCGGGCAGCACCGCCGTGACGGCAATGGGAAACCACATGACCAGGCCGGTCATAATCATCAGCGGCGTCCCCCACAATAAGGCCCAGTACTCCAGTTTCTCTTCGATACTGAAGCGGTCAAACTCCGGTCTCTCCCCGGCCAGGCCCAGGTTAAATTTCACCATCCGAATCAGGTTGCAAAAATCACGCAGATAAGGCCACATCCCCCCCCGTTCTCGCTGCACCACCCAGACCCCTAAGATCGTCACCGCGTGATAGACCGATTCCAGGATGAATACCATC
>CAZDMM010000220.1:0-10203 GCA_964505845.1 uncultured Caldilineaceae bacterium | reverse complement strand
CGGCGTTTGGCCCCAGTCAATCATCAGTTCATCGGGATAATCCAGCAGCGCCCCCGCGGCGGACACAAGGGCCGGGGCGGGCCGCAAGTCGAAGGTTTGCGGAATACGGTGCGTGTCCGCCGGCCCTGGATTATCGGAAAAGGTCAACTGCAAATTGCGCTGCGCCAGTTTGTCGGAACTTTCCGGGCTGGCGACGACGCCGTTGGCGTTGATGATGGGCGCATCGTCATCGGCGATCTCGGCGACAAGGCAATGGTGCGTACCGGCGAGCAGCGCCTGTACGGGTGCGCCGTTGACCACATTCGCCGGGTCGTAAACGTCCAGGAAGCAGCCAAAATAGGCCCAGGCGTTGTCACCCGAGGCAATGACAATGGTGCGGTTGTTGATGCCGTTGGTTCCGTATTCGGGATTATTCGGATCACTGAGAGTCGGGTTGTTGCCAGTGGCGAAGAACGGGATAGTGTGGCTGTCGGGCGCGGGCAGCGGCCAGTGCGGCTTGCCGCCATCCTGGTGACTCAGATAGGTGGAAGTCGGATCAAAGCCGGTGTCGGCGGTTTGAGTGGACCACAGCCGGAAAAAGACCTTAACATTTTGGGCCTCACCCGCTACACCAGCCGTGCCGCGTAAGCGGACGCGGGCGATGGCAAAGTTATAGTTGTTATAGAACTGCGGCGGGAAGAGGCCGGAGATGGTGTAGCGCGACACGGACGAATCGCCCGTCAGCGAGCCGGCCTGGTTGGGGATGACGCCCGAAGCGAAAGGATCGTTGGTCCCGTCGGTGAAATGATTGGCTGGGTTGTTCAGGAACGCGAGCAGACTTTGAATGTAGTCGTAAGCGCCGGCGAAACTGTCGGAGGAGAAGGCCGGCGCGCCCGGCACCGGGGTGTTATTCAAACCCGGCGTGGCGGTGAACACGCGCAGATCCTGGCTCAGCCAGAAGACGTTGTTCTGCGCGGCGTCTATGTTGGTAAAATACGGATCGGCCCCGGAGATCAGCTCGAACTCGGTTATGGCCGCTGCGCCCGGCAGCGGGCTGCCGCCCACCTTGATCACGGCATTGAGCGTTTCCTCGGCCGGCGCGTTGCCCGCGGCCGGAAAGGCGTTTAGCGTGGCGGTGGTGAAGCGGATGTCGAAGGGAAAGCGGATCCGCTGCGGGATCTTGGGGTTGGACGACTCGAAACCGACGCCGGAACTGTTTGGCGTGAGCGTGAGGCCGGGCAGGCTGGCGAAGGGGCCGGAAAACGCCGGCGCACTGAGGCCGAGGCTGTTGAAATTGTCTTTGTTGAAGCCTTCCAACACCAGCCAGAAAGCATTCGGGAACACGCCGTTGCTGGCGGAGGCGATGACGTCTGTCACCTCGTCCCGGCCAAAGGTGCTTTTGTCTACCCAGAACGAGAGGATGCCCAGCGGGAAGGGATTGTCGGGGTTAGGCCCGCCGATGGTTTGCGTGCCCGGGAAGGCCGTATCGAGCAGTTGCTTGAAAAAGGGAAAGGGATCGCTGGAGTCCCCGGTCAGGTTGGCATAAACGCCGGCCAATTCAGAGGCCGCTGCAGCGACGATCTGATTAATCGTGAAGCCGAGCTGCGTGAACAGATAGTAGATAAAAAGAATGGCGCAGCCCGTTTTCGCGTCTATGCCGTGATCGCCCGTGTCCACATGGTTGACGAAATCCTGGCGCGGACTGTTCATCCAGCTATTGGCCAGGCCAAAACCGGGCATGGCCGGCGGCTGACCGATGGATACCAGGAATTGGGAAGCCAGGAACCGGGACAGCCCTTCGCCCGCGCTGCCTTCGTTGCTGCCGTCGGGGGCAAACCAGCCCTTGTTTTGGGCCAGCATGAACATTTCCGTTACCTCCGAGACCAGCAGATAGCGGCACAAGATGGCGTCTGAGGCGTTGCCCGGCGTTAGCGTGATCGGCGGCCCCCAGCCGGCGCTGGCATAAGGCCCCGGCACAACATTCACGGTGATGGGGGTGGAGACGGTCAGGGCGATGTTGCCGAACCAGCCGGACATGAGGTTGAAATCGTTCTCGCAGGCGGCAATCACCGCATTCGTCCGGGCCGGTTCCGGGCCGCCGGCCCCGGCGAGAGAATCGTCGTACTGAAAACGATAGTGAGTGGTCGCACCGCCGTTGGTGAGGCCGGTTGTAATGAGAGTCATTGTCTTTCTCCTTTCAATGTTTAGGACCTGGGTAAGTTTTGACCTATTAGCCGCCAAACAACAGCCGTTCCCGGCACTTAATAGTCTTCTGATTGTAGTAGGGCTGCCACCATTTCAGCGGCGCGTCAGCGGGTGCAAGCTGTAAAGGTTTGGTTTGAGTAGCGCCCTTCATCGCTGCCCGGAAGTGGTAGTGGTCTACCAGGCGGATCGCTTCGACCGCATAGGCTGTTACCACTGCCGGGTCAGTAATAGCCAGCAGATTATCGCCGTTGTCTTGCTCGCCCCCTTCGGCCAGATTTGAGGAGCCGGTGAAGACAATCGGGTGGGCATCGTTGAAATCCACTACCACGAATTTGTGATGGATCACCTGTCCCAGGCCGCCGCTCCATTCCTCCCGAAAGGGTGCAGGCACTTTATGGGCCAGAAAGGCAAAATCTACCAGGACGCCGTTCGTCTCACCCGGTTTGTATAGGTTCAGACCCTTTTCTGATTGGGTGATGCCGTAGGAGAAGATGTTGGCCCGACTGCCCAGGCTTTTGAGTTGATCCATCACCGCGCCGCTGCCGCTTAATTCCATCACGGCGAACAATACAGAACTATTGGCCTGTTGGATGGCCTGCGCCACTTTATCCAGCGAAACGGCTCCACTCTGGTGGGGGGAAAAGCAGACCGAGAAGGGCGGCAGTCCTGGCTGATTGACTTCAAACCAGCGTTGGGCGATGTCAGCCCGATCAAAGCCGGCCATGTTGTTAAAAGCCTCGTTAAAAGCCTGCTCGTACAGACCAGCCGTAGCCGCATCGGCAAAGACTAAAACATTGTTGGCCTGTACATACAATCCTCTGATAGAAAAGTTGGCCGAGCCGGTGAGCACTTTGACCGGTTGGCCGTTTTTCTTTTGGATCAGAATTTTGTTGTGCGCAAAGCGTTTAAAATGCCCCACTTTAATATTTTGCTGGCCGGCCGAGGCTTCCAGCCGTGTCCTGGCCAGCGGTTCCAGCGCGCC
This sequence comes from uncultured Caldilineaceae bacterium, assembly GCA_964505845.1. Classification (GTDB taxonomy): domain Bacteria; phylum Chloroflexota; class Anaerolineae; order 4572-78; family J111; genus DSQQ01. The sequence goes on along the minus strand of CAZDMM010000220.1, from coordinate 7,037 downwards.
GGGCTTGGTATGCAGCGGCGCGTCGTCCAGCACCGCCCGCAGCCGGTTGCCTAGCTGCTGTAAACCGCGCACAAAATCCGGTTCGTCCAGGTCATAGGCAAACAGGTCTACGGTGATGGTGGGGTCGGCCAGGCACTCCTGCAAAAAATCAAAAACCAGCCGCCGGGCATGGTAGCCGAGCCACTCATATTGCCTGACAAAAGCCACCGTATCAAAATCTATGGTTTTGGGTTTGGGGGTGATGTCGGCGTTGTTAAATTTGCCGGCGTAGGCTTGCGAAGAAGCATAGCCGCGCGTAAAGCCAAAGTCGAACAGGCCGCTTTGCGCGGGCAGCAGCTCAACGGCGACGCCGGCGGTCGGCCCGGTTCTCAAACTGCCAGCTTGATTGAAGTACATGGCCGAGACTTCAAACTGGTACGAGCCGGGCATAATATCGGGCGGAAAATCTACCCAGCGGAATTTTTGTAACGGAGCCTCGTTGGAGGGTGTCCAGAGGTGTTGTTCAGGGGTCGTTTCGGCAGTAACGGCAGTGGAAAAATTTAAGCGGTTGGGCGTGTAAAAGACCGGGCCCTTGGGCGGGGTGCATTTAATGGCAAATCCGGCCAGGTCTTGAGTCAACTTGTCATCCAGATTGAAGGCCAGCATGACCGCGCCGTCGCCGCGATAGGCTTTGACTGACAGGCCATCTTGCGTATTTGAGAGTGGAGTGGTATTCATTGGGAGCATTCCTTTAGCCTACATTAGTTGAATAAGGAAAACCGCTGGGCGCGGGCAGCCCAGGCTCTAAGTGTTTTCGCAGCGCCGCATCACAGATGGCATACCCCCAGTTAATCAAACGTGTTTGTAGGCCCGGTTCTAGCGCCTTGAGGCGGGTGGGCACAGCGGCCAGTTGGATGGTTTGGTCAACCGGACAGGCCAGGGCATCGGACAGTTCGTAATGGGCAATGTCGGAGCGAATACCCCAATAAGCCCCTTTCCGCGCCGTCAATCTAAACAGGGTGTTGTCAAGCCCCAAGCCACCCGTAACCATACGCTCGGATAGCTTAAACGATCCGATCACTTGACGTTTCCGCAGTGCCCGAACCTGGTTGTCAATCATGTCCAACACCCGAAAGGTATGCCTGGCCCAATCGAGTTTTGGTTCAGCTTCGGCGCTTAGATGTCCCCCGGCGTCGCTGACAAGTATAGTATCGTAGCGTTTCCAGGCAGTTTCGAGCGCCAGATTGTCATACACCCCACCATCCGTCAGGATCACATCCGTAGTGAACGGTTCGTATTGCAAATCCAGGCCGGAGTTGGGGGTGAAATCTGAGGCTCGCAGCTTAAGTTTAACGGGCGATAAAAAGGGCGGAAAAGCGGTGGAAGCGGCCACGGCCACCGCTAATTCTATGGTTGGATTTTTGACCTCCCCCACCCGGTAATCGCGCATGTACGGCTTCATGAAACGCCACAGCGCCCCCGATTGGACATTAGTGGCGTTGATGACAAAGCGGGGCCAATCCGGCAGGTCTTGCAGGGTAGCCCGGCCAAAGAGATGTTCCCGGTAGGCATGGATGACCTGGTCGCTGATCGAACCCGGCAGGAGGACGCCGCCAATAACGGCCTCAATATCAATGGTAGCATTAGCCAGCCGCCTTAATGGCTCCACTACTTCTGCCTCGAATTGCTGCCCGACGCCCCGCTTATCAAAGGCTAGTTTAGCCCACTTGAAACCGAGCATCGCTGTGGCAATAGAGCCGCCGGAGACGCTGGAAATCCGGTTGAGTTTTGGCAGGTAGCCCAGCTCGTTCAAGCGCCACAGCGCCCCCAGGTGGAACAGCATGGCGCGATAGCCCCCGCCGGAGAGGCACAAGGCCAATCCAGGGGCAGGATACTGATATTTTAAGCCGGTATCCATCCAAACGACCGGGACGTGTGCCCGGATATCCGTGAAGGTTAAATTGGCAGCGCCTCCGGCCTCGGGGGGGCGAACCGCAAAGGCGCCCACTTCATTGAGATCCATCATTAATAAAATTACATAACCACTGCAGGTAATTGGACGCCCAACCACTCCAGGGTGCCGGTTAGCCCTCCGCCCGGTTTCGCCTGGATTTTCATATGGGTTAGCTTGCCATCTTTTACCAGGCACAGCATATGCTGCACCGGCCACCAGCGGGCCTTCCCGGTAGGCTGGATCGGGTGCAGCGGCAGTTTCAATTTAGATACATCATAAACGCCGGTATGGGTTGCGCTGACCTGAAAGACCAGGTAAACCATGTTGCCCTGGGTCTCAGTCTCACGGATATTAAACTTCCAGTCTGGGAAGGCCTCATTATGAATCCGCTGAAACATGAGGAAATCCTCTTTTGGGAGGGGGCTGGGAGCCATACCTATGGAGATAAAATTGTGATTCAACAACCTGGCCGTTTGGCTCAGGTCGTGAGTTTCCCAGGCCGATAAGACAGTTTCAACAGTTTTTCTGATGTTCATGATATTTCCTCTCGTTTAGAACAGGATTTCCAGAATACAAGGATTTTGACCCTTTCATTCAGATAATCCTGCTTTTTCTGATCAATTAAGGGCGTAGCGCCAGCAACAGTTTGGCGCCATGGGGGCTGCCCAGGCCGGTGCAGGCATCCCAACCCGGCCCCGCTGCATAGCCTCCTGCATGGGTCAGGTCGTTGCTGCCGCTGGTGATATCGTGAAAGACGCCTCGACCGGCAACCTGGTAGAGCAAAGGGTTGAAAAAGCCCACTGGCTGCCCCAAAGCCTGGTTGAGCCGGGCGGTCAAGCCGGCCCACAAGGGCGCAACCGCGCTGGTTCCACCGATTGGAAACTCTTGTCCATCAACCCGAACCCGGTAGCCGCTGCGGGGGCTGGCGTCGCCGGCCACATCGGGCACGCCCCGGCCCACTCGCCCGCCGGGGTTGACCGATTTTGGAACTTTGGCTCCGCTTTGAAACGCGGGCAAACCAAACACATCACTAACTCCCCCGCCGGTGGCCCCACCCGACGAGCCATCGTTCCAGACCACTTCCTGGCTAACATTTGTCCCTGTCCCACTTACAAAAGTTCCACCGCAGGCCACTACATGCGGGCTGGAGGCCGGAAAGTCCACGTGGGCCAACCTGTCGGGATGCTGCCCATCTTGCAGCATACCATCATTAGAGCCATTATCACCGGAGGCGCAGAAGACGGTGACGCCCAGGGCAGCCGCCTCCTGAAAGGCCCGGTCAAAAGCTTGCAAGGCCTGCGCCGTCCAATCTGCTTCCGGCGCGCCCCAACTGATGGAGATGATAGAGGGTTTGCGTCGCGCATCGTGAATGGCGGTGGTAATCGCGTCCAAAAAGCCCCGGTCGGTATTGGGCGCAAAGTAGACTGCAATCTGGGCTTTGGGCGCAACCGCCCCTGCCACCTCAATATCCAGCAAAACCTCACCGTCGGCGCTGTTGGGGTTTCCGACCGGGTGGTTAGCCCTCCCATCCACTTTAATTGAGGAGACTTTTGGGAGAGGCAGCCCCAGTTCGGCAAAGTAGGCTTTGAGGTCAGCCCGGCGATAGCCGCCGCCCAACTCGATGATAGCGATGCATTGGCCCTGCCCATCAAACCCGGTGGGAAAGTTGTAAAATTGGGCCACTTGCAGCGGGGTGAAGGCGCCATTAGCCCGGGGCCGGGCTGTGTGCGAGGCGGACGATGAGGCAGCCGCCAGTTCAGGCTCGGCCAGAATCCGAAAATGGGGCCGGGCCTGGGGCCGGTTATCCAGGCCAAAAACACCTTCAATAATGGGTTCTAACTCAGACGGGATATGCACGGGCCCTTGCCGCCCCCGGAAGGTTTGGCCGGAGCCGGCAATTTGATACTGGTGTAACTCCACCCCAAAAGCGGCGCTGAAGGCGCTGACCGTGCCGGCCAGCACCACGCTGCGGCGAGCCGGATTGGACTCGACAACCTCCAGGCCGTGCTCCTGGGCAAAGGTTTCAACCTTGGCTATTTCCTCCGGAATAGCACCATGATTTTTCCGAAATTCACTCCGACTTAGAGGCTGGGGTCGAGTGGAGCGATCTGTGCCTATCGCACCGGCCCTGGGCAGCGACACAGCGGAACGGGGACGCACTCGTACTGTCACTTCGACGCGTTCGTGGGGGTCGGCTGGACCAATAGGGCGAGCGCCTGGCAGAGCGGTACGCTCGCTGCCTTGAACAGGAACATAATTTTTGGGAGTGGCCATAGCTTTTTTCCTTTCAGTTTAGTTATTAATTTCAGCTTCGACAGCACCTGCTGGACAGCAACGATACTCTTGCGACTGGTCGAGTAGTTCAATTTGGCGCGCCAGTAGCTTGTTCTGCAATTCCAGATGTTCAAGCTCAAGTTGGAGTTTTTTTTGGAGTTCCGGCTCGCAGATATTACAACTGTCTATGCAGCCTTTAACAATGACACCCGCTGTCGGCAGCGAGGTGTTGCGTTCATACCCGAATTCTTCTTGTGCCTGTTTTGAGACCAGCCCTGTCTGGGTATCAATGAGACCCGCTTCGACGAGTTGTTGATCCACTTCAGCCAAAGCAGCAGCGCGAATTGCTTTTGGCAGGGGTTGTTGTGTGCCCGGTTCGGCGGCCAGTACCCCAAAGGCCGTCCGTCCGGCTGCTACACCGCCCATGCCTTGTCCAGCCTGAGCGTATTGGGCTTCACTTTGCAAGCCGCGCGCTTCAGTTTCTAACCGTGTTTTATTCGTTGCCGGTACTTCTTGGGGAATAGCGGAAATCTGCCCGACCGCCCGAAATGGATTGGCGGGCAGCGGCGTGGGTGCAGCCGGGTCCAACACGCGCCGCTCAATGGAGACCAATTCGAACTTGATCGTCTCAGTTTTGTTGAGGCGATAGAACAGAAAGGTAATAGCGTGGCAATTGTTGGGATTTTTGAATTCCCGTGAGGAGGACTCGTAGTGATCTTCGGACTCGCCTTGCTGGTGCGTCCGAGTGGAAACTTCGCCAATGGAGAGGGAGTGCGCTTTGCGGGTCGCCTCGACCGATTGGTGATCCGACATTTCGGCGTGGGCGCGGTGCTCGCGCAGGTAGTCGTGGGTAGCCTCACCGTTGTAACTGCCATTAGCGTTCACATCCGCACTCGCCCCAATGAGGTAGTAACTGCCTGAGGCGTCGCCGTGAAAATCCCACTTATTCCGCTCGGTGCTGTGGTCGCTCCCCCGATCAACCACACTCTCGTCAGCCATAAATGAACGTAACGCGGCCATCCGATACTGCTCTTCCGACATCTGCTCGCTGTGATAGCTGAGGTTGGTTTCGCTATCAAAGCTGAAGCGGCTACGGCGGTCGGTTGTGGCTAGCCGCACCTTCTCGCCGGGTAAGAGGGTGGTGGTGTAGACCAAGTCACCCAGGGCCATTGGGCCGGAGCAGCGCGCGAAACGAGTATGCAGAGTCACTTCGACCTTGATCGCCTGACCGTTCTCTGTACGCACGGAGGTGGGAAAGATGAGCCGCCGCCGCAAATCCATAACATCGCATACAGAGTCTGTGTCCAATTCTGGGCAGCAGGGCAGGTCCTCAAACCTGGTTAGCATCGTTTCCATAGATAATTTCTCCTTACTAAACAGCAATCAGTTAGCAGAAAACTAAGGCCGTTAAAAACCTGGTTGATTTCTCATTGTTATAGCAGAGGTGGGGTTTTTGGTAGCAGGCCCCGGAGCCAGCCTGCAAGAATGATTAGCCAGCCTACCGGCAGCAGCCGGCCGCGCCGCTTCCAGGCGCCCACCATCATCACGCCTGCCCCAACAAGCCGTACCCCTTTCATCATTCGGGTCATCGAATTCTTGCCAGGGAATTTGGATTCACCAATACTGATTTTACCCTTCTGGATGTCCTGCTGTCTTGGGACTGGTGTCCCGATTCGGTCAGGAAATATGGACTGACCAAACTCGACTGGCAAGGTTGGCCCCATCAATTTCATCTATTGTGGTGGTTTGGGTAAAAGGCCAAGTTGCGCTATGAGCTGAAACCGGTCTGGAACTCCCCTATGCTCAACAATTTTTCCCTGTTCAAAGCGACAAACATCAATCACCGTAATCGCAAACGGACTTGCCGGTTGGGGGCCGTCCCATTGATTGGGTAGATGTACACGAATGTGAACACAACGGTCACGATAAGGCAAGCCACCGCAATGCCGAACGCTAGGTGGTGCTCCGGCAGGCGACAGGCGATGATCAGGGCGATGACGATCGGAATAACTCGGGCCGCCCTTCAGGGCGGCCCGAAGAAGGGGAGATCATCCGATTGTATTCAGTCCCCTGAAAGAATGAGCGGACTGACTCTGGTGGGGACGCACTCCACACCGGCGCTACTACCAGCATTTGATAGAGGGTATCGCCGAGCCACGTTCCCCAAGCGAAGATGGCGTACCAAAGCAATATGTTTAATACTTGATATCGCAAAGACAGGGCGACTCCTCTCTGTTGCTCCACCTAACGACCAGGCGTCAGCCCCCGCGACTGGGCATCGATTGCCTGACCAGGTGTCTACCTCAATCGCAATTCACCACAGTTTTTCCGCGCGGAGAGCGGTCGGCTGCACGCCGTATTAGGCCCAGGCTTCTGTGTCTTTGTTCCGGACAATCTCAAGTTTCTTGAATCCCGGACGGGCCTGAGCTTACTCTTGCCTAACTATATCAACCGAGATCTCCACCGCCGGAGTCGTCCCTCTATTCTCAAGCCAGTGTGTGGTGTTTCTATCCTCGGGCCAGCCCACTCCCGGCCCATAGTCCGTAGCGACTCCATTTCGATGGTCAGTGATCGTTCCTTGCAGTATGTAGACGATGCCTGGTCTGTCTTTATGGTCGTGAATCGGGCCAAAGACGCCTCCAGGCTCGATGGTTACCATACGCATGCGAAGTTGGCGCCCTGCCATGCCCTCGATCTCCGGGCCAAGTTCAACCGTGGCGAGTAACTTCACCATAACACCTTTCGTTTCAGGTCCCACCTGTTCGTTGCTCATCGTGCTCTCCTTTGAAAATAGCCCTCACCCCCAACCCCTCTCCCAGTGGGAGAGGGG